>CADBML010000164.1 GCA_902795825.1 uncultured Bacteroidales bacterium | reverse complement strand
TGCCCGCATTGCTCCCTCTTTCCTGCCAAGTATCTTCCAAATATCCTCTCTGAATTTCCTGAAAGGCAATTTATAGAAATCCCCTTATGAGTGTTTTTTTTATGTGTTTTTTTTGTGGATTCGGATATTATGTGTAATTTTGCGGTGTAATATTACAATAGTACACTAAAACAATTTATTTTGATGTCCTGTTGAAACGATTTGGTTGCTCAGAACGTCTTTAAAGAGACTATAATTATTGAAGAAATGAAACTTAAAATCAGAAAATCCTCCTCAAGAAAAATGTTCGCACCGGCTATTTTGTCGGTTATGATATGTTCGGTGAGTGTCGCCCAGACGGCCGTGACCAAAACAGACGCTCCTTCACCAAAGGTGGAAGCCGAGAAATTGGACTCGGCCACAGCCGACAGTCTGTTTATCGCTGAAATGGAGCGTCGCATGGAACTGCAGGGCGTGGAGGTTGTGGCGCAAAAGCCATTGGTAAAGAACGAGGTTGACCGAATCAGTTACGACGTTCAGTCGGATAAGGACAACGAGACCAAGACGCTCCTCGATATGCTCAAAAAAGTGCCGATGGTCAGCGTCAACGGGCAGGACGAGATTATGGTGAACGGCACTTCGAATTTCGTCATCTATCACAACGGACATCCCGAGCCGGCTATGGCCCAAAATTATAAATATGTGTTCAAGGCCATTCCCGCGTCGGCCGTCAAGCGAGTGGAGGTCATCACCGAACCCGGGGCGAAATATGATGCCGAAGGCGTGGGAGCAATTCTGAATATTGTCACCGACGATGCCTCGCAGGCTGTATCGACTAAAGGGGCGAGCGGCACGGTGGGCGCGGGAATCGACAATTATGCCGACGTCAACGGCAATTTCTATGTGAGTTCGAATCTCGGCAAAGTGGCCACATCGGTCAATTACGGCTACCACCATCTTAACCGCCACGGCATGCGCCAGCAGACCAACTCGCAGATGCGGTATGTCGATTCCGGCAACGAGAGCGAATCGTCGAGTGCGTTAGACGACTTAAGCATCGACGTGCACTACGGAAACATTGCCGCCAGTTACAATTTCGACAAGGATAATCTTCTGTCGATGTCGTTCGGCGGTTTTTTCACCGATTATTCCGCTTTGGCAAACGCCCGCAGCTCACTCTCAAATTCGACAGGGGAGCCTATCTATAGCTATAATGCCCATTTCGACACCCCCTACACGAAATACTACAACTTCAATGGCCGCGCCGACTATGAGCACCGCACGTCGCGCCAGGGCGAGACATTGACATTGAGCTATATGCTTTCCACAACACGCAACAAGAAGGCTGAAAAATATGATTATTTCGACACACAGTCGATGCCGTTCCCTTACGAAGGCTATAACCTGAGAAGTAAGGAAAATTTCCTCGAACACACGGCACAGATTGACTGGACTCGCCCCTTTGCCGGCGCTTTCAAGTTTGAAATGGGCGGCAAATACATCAACCGTCGAAACAAAAGCAACACGAGTATGATTTACGACGGTTATGAGGAGGGCAACTTTGACTCCCGTTTCGAGCATCTCACGCAAGTGGCGGCTGCATATACCAGCCTGTCATTCCAAAAAGACAAATTGAGCGCCCGCGCCGGACTGCGTTACGAACACAGTTTCCTTAAGGCGAAATATCCCGACGGCAGTCAGACCGACTACGACCGACGCCTCAACGACTGGGTGCCCTCGGCTAACGTCAACTATCAGATTTCGCCCGTCAACAGCTTGAAGCTAGCTTTTGCCACCCGCATCAACCGTCCGGGTATAGAATATCTGAATCCGGCCGTGGTGGCTACGCCCACGACTGTCTCTTACGGCAATTCCCATCTTGGCAGCTCGCGAAATTATTCAATTTCGGCCACATTCATGCATATCAGCCCGAAACTGGTTTATAACGTCGTGCCGTCGTACACTTTCTCCGACGACGAAATCGGTGAAGTCCACATGGTGGATAACAATCGGATGGTGACCACCTATGGCAACGTGGTCAGCTCGCGGTCGGTGGCAGTTAACGCCTTTGTGCAATGGATGATCACGCAAAAGACATCGCTGATGCTCAACGGACGCTACGGAATGAACCATTTCAAATCGGACGCGCTCGGCATCGACCTTCGCCGTTGGGACGGGTTGTTTTTCTATGCGCAGTTGTCGCAGGATTTGCCCCTCAAAATCAAAGCCACTGCAAATGTGGGGGAATTTGGCGGCGGCGCCCAAAGCCTCTACGCGCGTCAGGGCCACGTATGGTTCCACGGCATTGGTCTTCAGCGTTCGTTCTTGAAGGACGACCGGCTAACGGTCAAAATCGATGCTCAGAACCCGTTCTCCCACCGCATGAGCAGTTTTAAATCATATACAGTCAAGGGCGATTACGTCGGTTGTAACGGTTTCAAATATTCCATGCGAAAGTTCCAGCTTTCAGTCACATGGCGTTTCGGTTCCACGACAGTCGATGTGAAGAAGGCCGCCACTACGATTGAAAATGACGACGTTGTCGGCGGTTCGAAAGCGGCTTCGACAAGCGGCAACCCTGCACAATAAAGAATTTGACCCCGATTCAAAAGGAATCAAGGAAAATTGCCTGGCCTAAATGGCCGGGCAATTTTCACGAATGAGTGATTTTATCTGATAGAATGGCCACATTAAACAAAAATTTTGTAACTTTGTGAGTTGAAACGTAACTGGCTAAAATTGTGGAAAAAGATAAAAAACCGTCACTGCTCCGTCGCTCCATATTGGCGAACCTCGTGTTGATAATCGCCACAGGCATATTGTTCATGTGGTTGGCTCTGATATTTGTTGACTATTGGACCGACCACGGAGTGTATAAAGTTGTTCCGAATGTAGTGGGAATGAGCTACGACGATGCCGTGCGCACCCTTGAATCGGAGGGCCTTAACTATGAGATTTCCGACTCCGTTTACACCGCAAACGTGGCTCCCGGCCATGTCGTGGAGCAGTCGCCGCGTAGCGATTCGAAAGTCAAAAACCGCCGGACGGTTTATCTCGTTGTCAAAGCGTTCTCCACGAAGATGGAAACCTTGCCGAGCCTTGTGGATATGTCGGTGCGTCAGGCTGAATCCTCTCTTGAGGGATTAGGTTTCACGAAAGTGAAGGTTGAGACCGTCCCGTCGGAGTACAAGGACCTTGTGCTGGCGGTGCGTGTCAATGGCAAGTTGGCTTCGGCAGGAGCCCGCGTGCCCGTCACCTCGGTGATTACGCTGGAAGTTGGCGAGGGAATGGAGGAGATTGATCTCGACGACTCTCTCGAAACCGACTCAATCGAAAAAATCGACCTTATCTAATCCTCCGTTGTGAAAATGACAGAAGAGGAAAAACTCGCGTCGCAGCCCGACTTTGACGACACCATGCTCGTCGATGATGCCGGCAATGAGATGTGGGAGCATTTCCGTTTCGTGGCCGACAAAGGGCAGACGCTTCTGCGGGTGGATAAATTTTTGGTGGCGAGGATTGTCAACGCCTCGCGCAACCGCATCCAGCAGGCCGCCGACGCGGGCTGTATTATCGTCAACGGCCGTGCGGTCAAGTCGAACTATCGTGTGAAGCCTTTCGACGTTGTCAGCGTGGTGATGGACCGCCCACGCTATGAGAACGAGATTGTGGCCGAGGACATTCCTCTCGATATAGCCTACGAGGATGACACCGTGCTCGTGGTGAACAAACCGGCCGGACTTGTGGTGCATCCTGGGCACGGCAACTATACCGGCACTCTTGTAAACGCTTTGGCATGGCATTTCCGTGATAATCCCGACTACGACGTAAGCGACCCTCGTCTGGGGCTTGTCCACCGCATTGACAAGGACACTTCCGGACTTCTTGTGATAGCCAAAACCCCCGACGCAAAGACCTTTTTGGGCAAACAGTTTTTTGAGAAAACCACCCAACGGGAGTATGTCGCGGTGACATGGGGAGTTCCAGAGCCGACAGAGGGACGCATTGAGGGGAATATTGGTCGGAATCCTAAGGACAGGCTGCAGATGACAGTCTTTCCCGACGGGAGCGACGGCAAGCATGCGGTCACCCATTATTCGGTGGTGGAGAATCTCGGTCATGTGGCGGTGGTGACTTGCCGCCTTGAAACGGGACGTACCCACCAAATCCGTGTACACATGCGCCACATTGGTCATCCATTGTTCAACGACGCCCGCTATGGCGGCGATGCCGTCCTGCGGGGAAACACATCGGCCCGTTACCGTCAGTTTATTGAGAACTGCTTCAAGGTGTGTCCGCGCCAGGCGCTCCATGCCCGCACTTTGGGCTTTGTCCACCCCGTCAGCCGCAAGCAAATGTTTTTCACCTCCGACATTCCGGCCGATATGTCGGCGCTGATCGACCGTTGGCGCAATTTCTCAACCTACAATTCATAGTCACGCCTTTCCCACAAATGAAAAACGACAAAGGATATATCGAAGTAAACGAAGCGAAGGTAAATAATCTGAAGAATATATCGGTGAAATTGCCTCGTTCGAAATTCATCGTGGTTACCGGCCTCTCCGGCTCGGGAAAGACCTCGCTTGCTTTCGACACTATATATGCCGAGGGGCAACGCCGCTACGTCGAGAGCATGTCGTCGTATGCCCGCCAATTCATGGGCAAGATGGCGAAGCCCGACTGCCGCTCCATTACAGGCCTGCCGCCGGCGATTGCCATCCGACAGCACGTCAACACCCGCAACCCCCGCAGCACAGTCGGCACTTCGACTGAAATCTACGACTATATGCGGTTGTTGTTCGCGCGTGTGGGCCGCACGTTCTCGCCTGTGTCGGGCGGGGAAGTCAAGTGCCACACGATTGACGACGTTGTGGCTGCCGCTCTCGCTTATCCCGACGGGACGCGCCTTGCGGTGGCCTCTCCAATCACATTGCCCGCCGGACGAAGTTTCGCCACTCAGCTCGATGTTTATCAAAAGGGCGGCTTTTCGCGTCTTATGACCCCCGACTACGCATTTGTGGAGATAGGGGATGTTGACCCCACCGCTGCCGCTGAAGATATGGCATTGCTCGTCGATAGGCTTTCAGTGGCCCATGAAGGTGACGAATTGAGCCGCTTGCGCGAATCGGTGGAGTCGGCATTCTATGAGGGAAATGGCCGTTGCCGGCTCGTGGTGTGGACGGCCGAAGGCCCTGTGGCAACAGATTATTCCAATCGCTTTGAGGCGGACGGAATAAAGTTTATCGAGCCGAACGACCTCCTGTTCAATTTCAACAATCCTTACGGGGCATGTCCTGAATGTGAGGGCTTTGGCCGAGTAATCGGCATCGACGAAAGTCTGGTTGTTCCCAACACGTCGCTGTCGGTCTATGACGATGCGGTGGCTTGTTGGCGTGGAGAAAAGATGGGTCAATGGAAAGATGAATTAATAAGGGTGGCCCGTGTGGCCGACTTCCCAATCCATCGTCCTTATTGCGACCTTACCGCCGAGCAGAAGTCGTTTTTATGGCATGGCAACGCGCTCTTCCCCGGGATAGACGGTTTCTTCAGAATGGTCGAGGAAAATCAGTATAAAATCCAGTATAGAGTGATGATGGCGCGGTTCCGCGGCAAAACCGTTTGCCCTACGTGCCATGGCTCGCGACTCCGCAAGGAGGCTCTGTATGTGAAAATTTCCGGACATACCATCGCTGACCTTACGACGATGTCGGTGGACCGTCTGCTCGACTTCTTCCGCGGCATAACACTTGGCGCGACGGAGCGTAAGATCGCTTCACGCCTGCTGACGGAAATCACGTCGCGATTGGAATATCTCTGCAATGTCGGGCTTAGTTATCTGACGCTCGACCGGTTGTCGTCGTCGCTCTCGGGAGGAGAAAGCCAGCGCATCAATCTGGCCACATCGCTCGGCAGCGGCCTTGTGGGGTCGCTATATATCCTCGACGAACCGTCGGTGGGGCTTCATCCCCGCGATAACGACCGCTTGATTTCCGTTCTCCGTAGTTTGCAACAGATGGGCAACACGGTGGTGGTGGTTGAGCACGACGAGGAAATAATGCGTGCCTGCGACTATCTGGTCGATGTCGGACCCGAAGCCGGCTCCGGTGGGGGAGAAATCGTCTATCAAGGCACTATCGCCGACTTCAAGGGCGTGGAGAGAAGCTACACTATGAGATATCTCTCAGGCCAGCTGTCGATTCCGGTGCCGAAAAGCCGGCGGAAATGGCGTAATTATATCGATGTCAAGGGCGCACGCCATCATAATCTGAAGAATATCGATGTCAGGTTCCCGTTGGGAGTTTTGACTGTGGTGAGCGGTGTGAGCGGTTCGGGCAAATCGACGTTGGTAAGGGATGTGCTTTACAATGGGCTTGTCAGGCTTATGGGCGATGCTGGCGACGCCCCGGGCGCACACACGTCAATCACTGGCGACATCAAGAGCCTCCATGGTGTGCAGTTTGTGGATCAGAACCCTATAGGCAAGTCGTCACGAAGCAATCCGGCCACTTATGTTAAGGCTTACGACGAAATCCGCCAGCTGTTTGCCGAGCAACAATCGGCCAAACAGATGGGTTTCACTCCCGCCTATTTTTCGTTCAACACCGATGGCGGACGTTGTGACGAATGTAAAGGCGACGGCACAATCACAATAGAAATGCAGTTCATGGCCGATATAACCATCCCATGCGAGTCGTGCCACGGACAGCGCTTCAAGAAAGACATATTGGAAATCACCTACCGAGGGAAAAATATCTCCGACGTGTTGGAAATGACTGTGGATGAGGCAATAGATTTCTTCGGAGAGGTTGACGCGGCTTCGGAACGCAGGATTGTGCGCCGCTTGAAGCCTCTGAAGGACGTGGGCCTGGGATATATAAAACTCGGGCAAACGTCGGCTACGCTCTCGGGCGGAGAAAACCAGCGCGTGAAATTGGCCTACTATTTGGCGCAGGAGCATTTTGGCGCTCCCATGCTCTTTATTTTCGACGAGCCGACCACAGGGCTTCATTTCCATGATATTTTGACGCTTCTTGCGTCGTTTAACCGCCTGATCGAGGCCGGCCATTCCATTGTCATTATCGAGCATAATCTCGACGTGATAAAATGTGCCGACTATGTGATTGACTTGGGACCTGAAGGGGGCGATGCGGGAGGCTCGCTGGTCGTTGCCGGCACCCCCGAAGAAGTGGCCGCCTGTGAGGCGAGTTTGACAGGAAAATTTCTTGAAGAGAAACTTTAAACAATCAATAGAACTTAATAAAACTCAATTTTCTAAAGTAAAAATGTCATATCTATAGTTCTACCCCTCCGGCTCTGCGAGCCACGTTTTGCTTTGCGGCTAATCGGCATCGCCTCTGGTAGGGTTCTACCCCTCCGGCTCTGCGAGCCACGTTTTGCTTCGCACCTAATCGGCATCGCCTCGGCATAAGTCAAGCAAGCTTGACATTCTGCTCTCGGCTCGCAC
>CADBML010000163.1 GCA_902795825.1 uncultured Bacteroidales bacterium | reverse complement strand
TTGCGTTGGCAACGCAACATACGGGAGCAAAAAGGTTGCGTGAGTTGCGTTGGCAACGCAACATACGGGAGCAAAAAGGTTGTGTGTGTTGCGTTGGCAACGCAACATACGGGACTGTCAACGCAACATACGGGAGAAACATACGGGACTGGCAACGAAAAAGAGCTTGGCTATGCTATTTCCTTGTGCTTTTGATGTAGCGCATACCTGCGCGGTAGGCTCGGAACGTGGGCCAGAATGGCGACATTCCGCTTCGGCATCGACGGTAGGCCTCGAGAGCGAGGCGGAAAACGGCAGTCGAGGGGTGGGCGAGGGCGTGATAGGCTCCCTTTGCCATCATGACGGGCAGGGAGTTGGCTGCTTTCGTGCCGGTGGTTGGTCCGTTGTGGCGTGTGATGGTGATTGGGAAAAATCGTCCTTTAAGACCTTTTCGTAGGCAGTCGAGAATAAACACCTCCTCTTCGGCGGCTCCGAGTACAGGTGCTCCGAGACCGAAAAGCTCGTTGAACTGGACACCGGCGTTCGAAACTGATTTCCGGCGGAAGGCTATTTCAAAAGAAGTGACCCAATATCCCTTCGGCGGGCAGGCGAGGTCAAATTCGTGGTCGGGATATGTCTTGCCGTCATTTCCGTCGTAGCGGAAAGTGGCGAAGTCGATGTCGGGATTGTTGCGGAACACAGCCATTACGCTTGAAAGTTGGTTTTGCGAGTAGGCAAGGTCGTTGTCGGCGATGAGGCAAATGTCGGCGGCGGCGCGTCGCAGGGCGTTGTTGCGGTTGCGGCTCAGTCCGGAGGAGTTGTCGGCGTAAATCCTCACGTCGTCGCGGTCGGAGAGCGGGCTGAGGGCGATGGCGGCTGCGTCGTCGGTTTGCCATGCGATTACGTATGCCACATTCTCCGTCGCGGGAAGATTCATTTCCTCCACTTTGGCAAGACCGTCGCGTCCGTGGGTAGATATAAGCACGTCGAGTGTCATGATGAATGGTTCCAAAAGTCGATAAATCGTTGTGCCACGATGGTGCTGTCGTTATGCTTCAGTGCAAACTCGCGGCTTCGTCGCGAATGTTCGGGGAAGCGTCCGGGGTGGGTGACTATGTCGGTCAGGGCATTGCGCAGGGCTTCGTCGTCGGGGAGGGCGTTGACGATGGGTCGGTTTTCGGTTTCGCCGATAAATCGGTAGTAGTCGTCCTCGCCGCCGCTGACGGCAATAAGTCCTGAAGCCATCGCAAGGAGCGCGTTTGTGGCCGGGGTGTAGGAGTAGATTTGGTCGAGAATGACGTGAGATGAGCGCATCATTTCGACGTATTCGGCGTAGGGTCTGTTTTTGACGACGACGAGTTCGCATCGGTCGGGATGCCGTTCGACCACACTCTTGGCGGCGGCGAGAAGCCGGTCGGAGCCTTTTTCGGTCATGCGTCCGCGTTGTAAGCCGATAAAAAGCCGAAGACGGTCGGGCACGCTTTCGCCATGCGCCGGAGCGATGGCTTGGGCATCAATCGGAATGCCTGTGTAAGCCACTATCTTTGGCGGCAAAACACGTCGGCAGGCGAGGTGGTATTCGTATAGGGCCGTGGCGGCACCGTCGATGCGGCTGTAGATGTAGTGGCAGTGGGCGCGAAGAGGGTCGGAGAGCCAAGCGTCGTGGAGCGGGCGTGAAGCGAGGAGATGCGGAGTGGGGGAGCCGTCGTGATTGCGCCACTCGTTGTAGCTGAGGGCTGTGGGGTCGTCGCAGAGTTGGATGTAGGGCGTGTCGTCGCCGAGAGCTGTGAGGAAGATGCGGGAATTGTTGCTTTTGAGATAGTCGAACAGGCGGGCCACACGGACAGGCTTCAGCTCGACGAACACAGGGTTGACGATTTGCACCACGTCGAAGCCGGAGAACTTTTTCTTGTTGGCAATGATTTTAGCCCAAAGAAGCGCACCTCCGAGTTTGCCGCTATGTCGCGAGATGTCGATGTCGCGCGCGGTGTCCATCCAGCGCGAGCCGTTTGAAGCCACCACCACATCGTGCCCCATCTTTCGCAGTGCCAGCGACAGGGCGCGATGAAAGTTGCTCGCATCGCCCATCAGCAGAATCTTCATTATTAACTCGTTTTTTATAGAAATTCCCAATAATAAAACGTTAGTGTGCGGCGTTTTATTATCGTGGCTTTTTACAAATTCCACGTTCAAAAGGCTTTCTTAATTATATATATACCCTCTGGATGGCGGCTCCTTTCATTTCCATAGTAATTCCGGTGCTTAACCGCGCCTCGATTGTGGGGCGAACGCTCGACTCTGTGTCGGCGCAGACGTTCGGCGACTATGAGCTTATTGTGGTGGATAACGGTTCGACCGACGGCACGGCCGATGCCGTTCGCTCATGGCACTCGGTCCATCCGACGGTGAACCTTACGCTTTTGACTGAATCAGAACGGGGGGCAGCCCGAGCCAGAAACCGTGGGCTTGACGCGGCGCAGGGTGAATGGACTATGTTTTTCGATTCCGACGACACGATGCGTCCCGACCTGTTGGAGGCAGTGAAGAAGGCTTCCCGAGAAGCCGATGTCGTGGCATGGGACGTGATTATCCATCAACTCGACGGCTCGGTGATTCGCCAGTGTTCATATTTACGCAACGCTCTGTTCCACACAATATTCCATGGCAATTTCTCCACGCAACGCTATGCTGCCGCCACTCGTCTGTTCCGCAGTGTCGGTGGGTGGAACGCCGTCCTTCGGGGTTGGGATGATGCCGAATTGGGTGTGCGTCTGCTGCTTCAAAAACCGTTGATTCGGCATCTTCGCGATGTCGAAGTCGATGTCTATGCGCAATCCGTTTCGATAACGGGTGTGTCGCATTCGTCAGATACTGCGAAATGGGAAGACGCTCTCTCGGCGATGCGGAATACGCTTTCCGAAGCTTCGGAACAAAAAGCGGTGCATTGGATCGACCTTCGCCGCGCCATTCTTGCCGGACAGTATGCCCGCGAAGGAGCCGAAATCGAGAGCGACCGCCTGCTCGCCGCGACGCTTAAGATCGTGGATTGTCGCCGATGGATCTATCGGTGGGCCTCACGCCTCACGGCATCTGGTTGCCGCGGTGCGGCGCGGCTTCTTGGCTGGCTTTGCTGATTATTCACTCGGAAAAATGTAGCGAATGCTTGATTATTCCTTCGGAAAAGTGTAACTTTGTCGTGGTATTGCCGCTGCAGTGCCGCGGCATCGCATTTCACAAACTAACACTTCTGAGTTATGAACAGATTTTCGCTTTTTTTGATTGGTATGGCCGCTGTGCTTTCGGCTCAAGCACAAAACCTCAAGGCTTCGTTCGGAGCCGAAGAGTCAATGGCAGCTTATTACGAGCAGGGCTGGGACAGCCAGGCCGAATTCGACTCTTGGACATATTCCTCCACCAGTTCCTCCACATGGAAGCTCGGCAATGCCAGCAAGCCGTTCAGCAGTATCGACAGCCGCAGCAAAGCATCGATGGTTCTCAATTATGCTGCAAATCAAAACGAGGCGGCCACATCGCCCGAGATTGACATCCGCTCGAAAAGCCAATTGGAGTTTTACTGCTATGCTAGCGGAGTTTTCCTCGTTTATGGCTCATGGAAATTATATGCCATCGTCGATGGGAAGTCCACATTGCTTCTCGACCAGTTCGCTTGGGCTCAGGAAAAGGGCTACGAAGGTCCGAGTTGGGAAAAATTCACCATCGATTTGGCCGACTACGCCGATAAAAAAGTGAAATTCTCGTTCGTCTATCAAGGCGACTATGGCGAAGACGAGGCCATCGACGGCTTCAAAATTAAGCAGGCCGACCTCGGCGAAGATGCCAAAATCAACATCAAGCAAGGCGAAAGCGTCCACTTCCTCGACATGAGCGAGGGCGACGTCAGGTCGTGGGAATGGTCGTTCGAAGGCGGCGAACCATCGACAAGCGGCGAGCAAAATCCAGTGGTGGTTTACGAGAAAACGGGGGTGTATAACGTGACTCTCACCGTTAGCGATGGCACGGCGACCGCGTCGACCACCCGCCAAGCATTCGTGAATGTCGAAAGCGAAGCCCCCATCGCCGCTGTCGGACTGCCCGATGGCGCTTATCTGTCGCCGTGGGTGATGATGTTCGTCCCTGTCAACAAACCGCTGACATTCATAGACAAATCGTCGGGCAAACCCTCCCAGTGGCTTTGGACATTCCAAGGCACCGACATTGCGTCGAGCACTGACCAAAATCCGACCGTTACCTACACGAAAGCGGGGAAATACGGCATCCGTCTTGAAGTGTCGAACGACAACGGCAGCAATGTGTTCGAAACAGTCAATACGGCCATCCAAGCCGGTGGAGAACAAGAAATTTGGAACATCGAGCCTGAAGAAAACTCCTCGCTCTCAATGATTGAAATGGGCTGGTACGGCAACTATGCCGGAACGAACTGGCTGGGAATGGGGGAATTTGCCGAACATTTCGACGCGCCTCTCGCCGATGCCTCAATCAGCAAAGTCAACATCTACTTCGGCAAAACAACGGCGAAATCCTCGTCGGCCGACATAGCCGTGAAAATCATGGCGGCCGGTGCCGACGGTATGCCAGGCGAAGTATTGGGCGAAACCAGCTTGAAAGCCGGCGAATTAAAATACGACGCGTCGACGGTGGTTGCCACGGAGTTTAAATTTGAAACTCCTATCGAGGTAAAGGCCGGCACGGAATTCTTCGCCGTGGTCGGACCGTTCCCCAACGAGAATGGCGACGATATAGCCATCCTGCTTTGTCGTCGCGAAGAGGGCGGTAAAACCACTGCCTATCAGTTTGTTTACGATGAAGGCGACAATTATGAATACCTCGAAACCGGCAAGTGGTACAAGAACGTCGACGACCCCATATCGATTGCCATCAGTCCGATGTTGACATTCAAGGCAGACGATTCGGTAGGTGTGGTCGAAGCCTCGTCGCCGGTCGTTTCACGCACCTACTACAACCTCGCAGGCGTAGCGAGTCGCAGACCATTCGAAGGTGTCAACATCGTTGTCAACCGTCACGCCGACGGCTCCACTACCGCCACCAAAATCATCCGCTAAATAAATCTCTAAGGAGTCACTGGAGTTTTTTTAGATACGAGAATGCCCGTTCAACAAAGCCGGGCATTCTTTTTATACTTTAGAGGTTAAAAATCTACCGTTATCCTTATCGGTTCGAAGGAGATTTCACACATGTCGTTGAGAATCGAAGCATTGCAATAGACCGTGCCATCCTTTTCCAATGTGCCGTGAGCGTTGTGGTTATGCCCGAACAGGTGATAGCGAGGTTTGACCGCCTCCACACGTCGGCGCAACGGAAGATTACCCCAATGCCTCCCCAACGAGAAATCGAGGATTTCAAATGCTGACTCGTGAGTGACAAGCACTTCCACATCGTCGGGAATCAGGCTTTCAGGGTGATTATATCCCAAACCGAAAAACTTTACTCCGTCGATTGTCACACTGCGGTCTTGCAGAAAATGAACGTTTTCTGGCAAATCCTCAATGCCCTCTGCATCCCAAAGACAAAGGTCGTGATTGCCCACGACGAAGATTTTATGTTGGAAAGGCTGCAAAATCAGCCAATTGAGGAAGTCGAGCGTTTCCTGCTCCGTGCCGCTGTTGGTGAAATCGCCGCTATGGACAAGCACATCGGCTGTGGGCAACTTCCCCAACCGATCATGCAATCCATGAGTGTCACTTATGTGAAGAATCGTCATAAAGATTCACTTCTTTATAAACGGCGAATGCGACCTTACCATCTTCTCTCAATTCACTTAAATCATATACACCTGTTGATTTTTGTTTAAATTTGCCCATAAAATTTTCGAAATCTGACTTGTTTCGTTTTAATTTATTGTCATTTGCCAGTTCGGTTTTAAACACTAGCACCAACATAATGCATACATCTGAATCTTTCGCAATACTTCCAGCGACATAATAGAATAATTGATACCTCAAATTATTCACATTTTCTAGTTCAGAATGATATATCTTTTCGCAAAGGTCTTTAATCCGTTCCTCTTGTTGGCTATTAGAGTGGTTCTTTTTGTATGCCTTTGCCTTAGCATAAGCCGTTTTAATTCTATCATTAAATTCTTCGTCAACTTTTGCTTCAATTGCTATAAATAGTTTTTTTCCGTTTTTTGTTTTGCCCGAAATAGCCAGGTCCTGCTTTCGTCCGTTTCTTCTGTTGTCGAAATTGTTTTCATCTTCAATAACACCCTTTTCAAAGCAGTCTATTCTATCGTTTACTAAGATGCCGTTTAGGATGTTCTCGATTTCTTTTTCACCATCTCGTTCACAAATCCATTTAGCCAGGGAATAGGCACTACGTCCTTTCTCCCAATGCCTGGAATCATGACTCTTATACACCTTTTCCCACTCCTTGAATCCAACAATCTTTTTGGACTCGTTCTTGAAATAAATTTCCATATTATTTGTTAATAATTTAGTTTGCAGCAGTTTATGTTGTTAATACTAGAATATTTACTCTAAAAGCTCGTTATCGACGAAGCCAGCGGTGACGGCCGGCATATTTCAAATCTTCGCGGTCCATCAGACGCAATCCAAACCAGTAATAGGCACGAATTACCAAAAGGCGCCGCATTTTTTCAAATTCATACCTTAACTTTGTAGGATAAAATAATATAATCGTCTTTTCTGGATATGTTACCGCAAAAACCATATCGATTACATCTGGATGATACTCTGAATAAACTTCCGTGATTACTTTTCTTCTTGCTACAGAAATTACTCCAGCATGCATTTTACCTGTGTACTTCATCTTCTATCTTTATAAATTATAAAAATGTTCTCAAATTGTTTGCAAAACCTCGGTCTTTCGGCCTCAGCCTCTACTATATAATACGAATTTGAGAACGAACGAAAGAGGAGAACAGTCAAAATATACAAGATTTGCCATAGAATTTCCCTCCCAAATTAGATTAAAGCGCTGATTTACATG
>CADBML010000162.1 GCA_902795825.1 uncultured Bacteroidales bacterium | reverse complement strand
TTTCGACGGCGAATGGGACCTTGACACAGCCATCGCCCGCATAAAGAAAAACACCCGCGTCTATGCAAAAAAACAGATGACATGGCTCCGACGCGACCCTGACATAATCCAGCTTGCGTCCGACAATGCATGCGCTCAGGTCATAGAATGCATAACGGGCGGCAAATAAGAAAGTTGATAATTTCGGCGACAAAGCCGCCGACTACGGCAATGCCCGAATAGGGGGGCGTTATCGGCTGTAGCGGTTCTGCAGTTCGGGGAGATAATGGGCAAACTCGATGTCGGTCAAAGCCTTATAGACGAGCGTCTTGTCGAGGCGAATCGCTTGGTCGAGATTCTCGGTGACGGCGGCATCGTTGTTGGTGCGTGCGGCCACTATTGCTTTCAGATAGCTTGTCATGGCATCGGGCTTCGCCACGGAGTTGAGCGTGGCTGAGGCTTTGCTGTAGTCCTTCGTGAGAATTTGCGAGAGCGCGGCATTGTTGGTTTTGCTGTCGCCGAAAGCGTGCATGGCCGAGAGATAGTCGCCCTGTGAGAGGAAATACACTCCAAGTGCGTCGCCCACTCCCTGTGCGCCGGCGGCATTGCCAAGACGTTGGTTTGCCGAGGAATAGTTGCCGTTGACGAGGTCAATCAGGCCGAGGTTCATTTGCGCTTCGGGTGACGACTTCACAGCTTCGGCCTTTTGGAATGCGGCTTCTGCGGCGTTGAAATCGCCCTGCTCGAAGATGCACGCGCCCACGTTGTTGATGGCGCGGTAATCGTTGGGGTAAAGCTCGGCGGTTTTCTGATAGACGGCGAGTCGTTCGGCGGGGCTATCGGTGAGAGTGGCGCAATAGAGAAGCTCATCGACAGAGAGTTTCGATGGGTCGGAGATGAAGAGCGCGCGGATTTGGTCGTCGCTTTTCCCGATTACGTTCACCGAAGCGGTGATTCGCGAGCGGCGTAGTTGCGGGAGGATTTTGTCGGCGAGTTGGTCGAACACCGACGAGAGGTTGCGGATTTCGCGTTCGCGGATTTCGGGGTCTTTATACATTGAAAGCACCGAGAGGATGAGGTCTTTGTCCTGAATATCGGAAGCGGCCACCATCTGTTGGAAGCCCTCCCAGTCCTCGGCGGTGAAGTCGGCGGTGAGTTCGCCGAATTCGGTCACATTGTCTTTCCGGAGTTGGCCACGAAGATATTCCGAAGTGGATTTTTCTCGGTTTTCGGCGAGCCGTGTGTTGAAGTCGAGGTTTCCTTCAGGCGAAGCGTAGGATTCTATGTTGATGCCCTCGATTTGTCGCGACGAGTCGCGGCTGGCGCGGAGCAGTTCGGCGTTGAAGTCGGCCATTTCCTTCGATTCGGTTTCGCCTTTGCGCACTTTGGCTTGGTTGATGAGGAATCGGATTTGGGCGTTATATTTCTCGTTGATGATGCGTTGGAATCGGTCGGCTCCGATGGCGGGAGCCACTTTCGACGCGTCGGCAAGAGCGGGCGTGGCCACAAGACCTTCGGCCACACGCACTTGAGGAAGCACATACTGCTTGTTGCCCTGCTTGGCGGCGAAATCGAGCACCAACACCGAACGGCGCATGTCGGGGTCGTAAGCATACGAGACGGGGAACGAAACGACACCTCCGTTGTCGAAGCTGACGACGGTGTTGTTGCCGCGCACTTTCTCGCCTTGCATTTGGAAAGGCTCGGATGCCACTCGGATGCCCTCATATTCGAGATAGGGAGTGACCGTCAATTCGGCATTCTTTTGGAAATATTTGGCGGGGATTGACGCAGTGACCGTGGCGGGCACTTTTTGCCCCACCACTTCGAGCGGAGAGGGGTTGACACTGAATTGGTCGGCAGAAAGAGGCGCAAGCTTTTTGTTGCAACCTGTTGCGATGACGGCGATGGCGGCCGACAAAGCGATAATGCTTTTGAATTTCATATTGATGGTGAATTATGTTTCTACGTGAGTCGAATTTATATTCGCAAAGTTACTGATAAAATCTGACAACCACAAATGGCTGATGAAAAAATGAGGGGTGAAAGCAGACAAGAGACAGGCAAGAAAGATGGGCAAGAAGGCGAGGGCGGGCAAATGGGCGGCAAGTGGCGCATAAATAAACGGCAAAGAACGGCTAACCGCAGCGGCAAGTCAGTTCTAAAAATGATGAAGAAATTGATGCTTAGCTTATTTGCCGGTGTGTGCGCTATTGAAAACACGTCTTCCGATATTCAGTTTGTGATAAAGCTTTATCGGTGGAGGTTCTCGACGGCTTGGCGGAGGCGGTTGAGGGCTTTCACGAGGTTGGCGCGTGGTGTGCCCACGTTGAGGCGCATGTGGCAATAGCCGGGGGCTCCGTAGATTGCGCCGTTGTTGAGGGCCAATCCCGCGTCTTCGGCGAAGAAACGCACCAGCTCGCGGTGGTGCAGGCCTAATCCGCGACAGTCGAGCCACATAAGGAACGAAGCCTGCGGGCGGATTGCCACAATGCCGGGGAGATTCTCATTGCAGAAACGCTCCACAAAGAGCACATTCTCCTCAATGTACTTCTTGCATTGCTCGAGCCACGGCTCGCAGCAGTTGTAGGCCACCTCGGTTGCCAAAAGTGCGGGTATGTTCGCATTGCATAACTCGTTGACTTCCACCCATCGGTAAAACTCCCGTCTGAGTTCGGGATTTTTTATTACGAGCCATGTGCTCTTAAGCCCCGTGAGGTTGAAGGCTTTCCCCGGGGAGCCGCAAGTGATGGTGACGGCGGCCGCGTCGTCGCTGACAGTGGCCAGCGGCGTGTGCTTGTGTCCGAAGAGCGGAAGGTCGCTGAACACTTCGTCGCTGAAGAGGATCACACCGTAGCGGCGGGCAAGGGCGGCGACACGGGCAAGGTCCTCTTTCTTCCAGACTATTCCTATCGGATTTTGCGGATTGCACACAATCATGATTTTAGGGCGGCGCACTTCAAAAATACGCTCAAGCGCGTCGAAGTCCATTCGGTAGAAATGCTCGCCGTCTGGAAGAAGGTCGTTGCTTATGGCGAGGCGGTTGTTGCCCTCGACCACTTCCTTGAAATCGTAATATACGGGTTCTTGCAGCACCACACGGTCGCCTGGATGTGTGAAGAAATTCAGCACCATCCCGAGTGCGGGCATTCCGCCGGGCATGAATGTCATGTCGTCGCGGCAGAATTCGAAACCGTTGCGACGGCGTTGCCAATCGATTATCGACTGCCAATATTCCTCGTAAGGGACTGTATAACCATAAATCGGGTGTTCGGCAAACCGCTTTGCCAACGTGTCGCGGAGAATGGGACAAACGGGAAAATCCATGTCGGCTATCCAAAGCGGAATCAAATCGTCGCTACCGAAACGCTCTTTGAGCAAATCGACTTTTTTGCAATGGGTGTTATGGCGGTCGATGACCTCATCGAAATTATATTGTTCCATAATTGTCATTAAAAAGAATTGTGCCGCAAATTTAGGAATAATTTTTGAGGTTACGGCCGAAAGAGCGGCGCTTAATGCGATTTTGTTCAAGAAATAACCTAACCGTTGCGCCTTAACGGCGAAGTTACCTCCCGTTAAAGAGTTGGCGGGTTATGATGAGCGACTTGCGGCTGTTATTTCAGCTGGGTGATTTTGAAGCTGTCGGTGTCAAGCTTGTAGGCGCAAGCGGTGTCGAGCATTTTCCAGTTGTCTGATTCGATGGGGTTGCCATAGTGTATTTCTCCGTCAGCGCCATCGTATGCGAGCAGAGTGTGGCCGAAAACCTGACGGAATCCAATGAACCGTTTGATATCTCGGGAGACCATTTCGCGCACGTCGGCCCAAATGCACGAACCGCTAACGTCATAGCCCCCACGATATGCCGACACCATGTGGAGTGGCGAGCCGCCGCCCAAATCTTCTGTCAAAAAGTCGTTGAGCCTGTCGCAAAGTTGCTCGGTAGTGAGTGGCTCATTAGTGATTACTCTGAGCCATAGTGGAGTGACTCCGGCATGTGTGAACAAGATTCCGCCTTCGTAGTGCGCGATTTTGAACAAATCAGTATTTTCGGAGAATAAGCTGCTTATTTGGCCGTGGTGCGCTATGAGGTGGCGGCAGCCGTATAGGCCGGTTTTGTGTGCCGCGGGGCTGTAGTAGGCAATGTCGTGATTGCCCAAAAGCAGCACTACCTTGTCGGCGTTCTCTTTGGCGAAACACATGATGTCGATGAAGTTGGCGATGGCGCTTTCCACGTCGATGTTTTCGAAATGGTATGGGTCGAGGTAATCGCCCAGAAAGATGATTTTGTCGAAATCGCCGATTCTTTCAATGCCGTTTGTCCAGAACGTCCGGCCGTGAATGTCAGGGTTTACAAGTATTTTCATGTCGTCAGAGCAGTGATAAAGTTTAGAAATAATGGTGTGAGAGGTTATTGTTGGCTTTACTAGTGATATCTTGACACAAAAGTAATCATAATTTTCTAAAAAAGCAAATATTCCGAGACTTGGGTATTGCCGAGAGTTTATGCGGGATTTGCGGCTGAGTTGAGGCGGGATGAGTGTGGGATGTGTGATGATGTGGGTGGTTTCGGGTGGCGAAAAAACGGAGTGAAAAAACGAAGCACTGCCGTTGGTGACAGTGCTTCGTGTGTTATGGGATGCCGCGTGGCGGCGTGTATGCTAACGGCCGTAGGTTAGGACTGTGAAGTAGCGGCGGGAGCCGTCGGCGGCGTAGTCGGTGCGCAGGTCGAGGGTGATGTAGCCCGAATTGCCGTACCATGCGTAAGCCGAACCGTCTCTGTAGGGGTTGCCGTAGCGATGTACGAGTGAGCGATACACTCTGTCGAAACGCGAGGTGGAGTAGTAGGAGGTGGAGTAGATATACTCTGATGCCGCCAGTCTGCCTCCGTCGTAATAGAATGTCGCGTCGGGCCAGTAATATCCGAGTTGATACACGTCGCGAAGGAATACGGTGTTGTCGTCGTAGCCGACCACGATGTAATTGTGGGAAGCGAGGCAGTCGAGCGAGTAAGCCAGCGACGAATCTATTGTCACTCCGAGGAAGTCGTACAGAATGAAGTCGAGCGGACGATAGTGGTAGGGACGAATCGGACGGGGATAGTGGTAGAAGTGGGAGTGATAGGGGCGCATCGGACGTGAATGGGCGAAATGTCCACCATGAGGTCCGCCATGAGGTCCATCGGGGCGACCAGGGCGATAGCCGCCGCCATGATGGCCGCCAGGACCGCCACCCGCGTGTCCGCCGGGATGCCCGGGACGATATCCGCCGTGGTTGCCACCGTTGCCATTGCCAGGACGGAAGCCGCCGGAGCCGCTGTTGCCGCCAGGACGCGAGCCGCCGCCGATGTTGCCGTTGTCGCCGCCGTGGTTGCCACCATTGCCATTACCAGGACGGAAGCCACCGGAGCCGATGTTGCCGCCAGGACGCGAGCCGCCGCCGATGTTGCCGTTATCGCCGCCGTGGTTGCCACCATTGCCATTACCAGGGCGGAAGCCGCCGGAGCCGCTGTTGCCGCCAGGACGCGAGCCGCCACCGATGTTGTCTCTTGAAATTGAACTTCCGTTGCCAAGATGGTGCGAACCGCCGCCAAAACCGCTGTTGTTCTGGCGGTTAAGGCCTCCTCCCGATAAGGAGAACCCATGATGTCCGCCTGAAGAATTGCTGTTGTTGAATGAGCTTCCGCTCGGTTTATTGTTGCTTGACGAGGATTGGCTACGGAAGCCGCCTCCGCTGTGGCTTGACTGGTGGGATGACGAACTGCTGCCGCCCGATGAGCCGTGGCCTCCAGGTCCTCCGCGATGCCCTTGGGCGTTTGCCGGCATGGTCATCAGCGCCGATGCCGCCAATATAACTGCGATGCTGTTAATAATCCTTCTCATTGTTGTAAACTTTAAAGGGTTAATGACTTTCTTTTGTTTATTAGAGCCTTTTAGCCGACAAAGGTTTAATCGCCACCCTTACGAGTTGCGATTGTTGCCTAAAGGGAATTTATAGAAAGGCCCTAAAAAATGATTGTTGCGGCGCGGCGTGTCAGTCGGGGTAGGTGTAGAGGAATCCTCCGGCGATAGGCTCGGCGGTGACAAGAATGTTGACCCAAGCATCGACAGGTCGGCCTTTTAGCCTTGCAGGTTCGAAAGGCGGAAGCGCATTGATAAGAGCGAGGATGGCTTTTTTGTTGGGGCGGAAAGTGCTCACGACGGGCACGCTGACGTTGCTGACATTCCCTTTTTTGTCGATTAGGAATCTGACGTAGTAAATGCCGTAAAGCGACTTTGCCGCAGCCCTGGCGGCTTTGTATTTTGCTGTTCTGATGGAATAAACGGAGTTGCTCTCATGGCCGAAGTAGATGGAGAATGACTTTTTCGGTGCGCGGGGCGACATATCGCTAAGGCTGACGCCTCCCTCATAGAAGCGTATTTCTTCGATGTCGGCATCGAAATGCTCGCCTGAAGGTAGCGATTTGTTGGCTTCGACGATCGATTTGAATCGTGGAAGGGTGTCGATGCCGTGCATTGTGGAGAATCCAGAAGCGATTATCACGTTGTCGCCGGCATTGTGATAGCGGGAGCGGTCGCCCTCAAACTCCACGTCAATGCCCCAATTCGCGTCGGTGAAGGCTTCTTGTCCCACGTGGCAGTCGCTGGCGAGGGTGGCCACGCTTTTGATGTTTTCGCATCCTTCGAAGGCGTACTGCCCGATTCGTTTCACACTTGTGGGCACCACCACTGAGGCCAGTCCCTTTTGCCCGGTGACGGCGCGCTCGGCGATTTCTACAGTGCCTTCGCGGATGGTGAGGGTGTGTCCGGCGGGCATTGTGCCGACATAGCGGAAAGCCACTTTGCCAAGATAGTTCATTCCGGCAGGAAGTTTGTCCTCAAAGGGGGTTTCGCTAAACGCCAGATAACCCACATGGGTGATAGTCGATGGAAACTGTACTTTGGCCAATTTTTTGCAGCCGCCGAAAGCGTTGTCTTCGATTGATGTCACGCCTTCGGGGATGACGATTTTTGTCAAATCGCTGTTGGCAAACGCGCCGTGGCCGATAACTTTCACTGTCGAAGGGATTTTCAGCGAGGCCGCTTTGTCGTGCGGCACCGCCACGAGGCGTGTCATGTCCTTGCTGTAAATCACGCCATCCACAGCGGTGAAATATGGGTTGTCGGCATTGACGGTGAATATTTTTATGTTCGAGGGGAACGACCAGAGCCTCACTTCTTTGACTTCGCCGACAATGCCTTCCATTTCGGAGTCGATTCGCAAAGGCAGGTGGAACACTCCCGCGTTGACGGCTTCAGGCTCGATTTGGGAGAGATATGCGTCGTAAACCTTTTTCTTGGCTTTGCTGCCAAATTCGAGCGAAAGGTAGTCGATAAAATCGTATTGCGCACCTTTATAGGTGAAGGTGTAATCGACCGCTTTCGACGGGAAAGCCAAAGCCGCGGCGGTCAGAAGGAGTAAGAATGATTTTTTCATGACACAGGTTGATTTAAGTGAAGAAAGGAGAGTTAACGGAAAATGTAGGTGGCTCCGACAAGGCCGGTAATGCCCGGTGCGGGCACTCCGAACAAGATGTCCCAATGACGGTTAGTGATGTTTTCGACGGTGGCATGGAAGCGCAGACGGTCGTTAAGACGGTATGTGGCTCCGAGGTCGAGAGAGTTGACATTTCCGAGGCCTACCTTGTATTCATTTCCGAGGGCGGTCATGTAGGAGGCGCGGCCGGTGCGGAGCGTGTATTTTGCCCCGACGGAGAGTTTCTCGATGGGGTTGACATTAACGGAGGCTTCCACCACACGGCGTGCATGGTCGAGCCACGGGTAGTAGCCGCGATCGACGCGCTGTGGTGCCATCTGGAACGATGCCGAGGCTTCCACGAGGTCGCCGTAACTGTAGGCGGCGCTGACCCCCACGCGATAGCCTTTCATGTCGATGGTGCGCAGGCGCGACACTCCTATCGGGAAGGCTTCGGGCGCTTCGCCGGCCGCTTCGATGACGAAGGCGTCGCTGGATGTGGTGAGTATGTCGTTGGCGATAGTGTAACCGCCGAATAAGCTTAACGAGGCTCCGCAGAACGGACCGATATTCACCGACAGGAGGGCGTCGAGCGGCGAATGTCCGTTGGCGTAGACGTTGTTTGGCGAGGCGTAGATGTCGATCGGGAGAACGCGGTCGAGGGCGTTTACAATCTCACCGCCGCCTATGCGTGCGCTAACCCCGAATCCATCGGTAACCCGATATTGCAGATCCACGTCGGGCGCGAAATATATTTTTGCCGATGGCTTTAGCGCGGCCTTGAATTCGAAGCCCACATGCGCGCTGACATTGCCTTTTGAATAGTTGACATATGGATTGATGAGCACTTTGAACCGGTTCTTGTCGGTGATTTCGGCAAAGTGGCCGATTACGTCATCGCTGTATTCGTCGCCGGTGTAGCGGGTGAATACGGCCTTGGCATCGATGCCAACCATGGCGTGCTCGTCGACGCGTGCCGACACTCCGCCTATGAGCGAGAATTTGTTCTCAGCGATGGGTTTGGCGTCGTTGCCGGGCCACGGAATCGGCTTGGTGAAGTTTACGCCGTTGTATTTGAAGCGAACATTGTATGCGAACGGACGCAAGTCGTTTTCGAGCGAGCGTATGCCGACGTTTGCCACGTATTGCCGTGCGTTTTGGTCATCGACATTGGCTACTGACGGATAGTTGAACGTGTCGAAAATTGCGTTGGCGTTGCCAAACAGTTCAAGCCGCGGATTGATGCGATGGGAAGCTTGTGCGAAAACTGAAGCGTGGTGTCGCTTGACGTTAAGGTTGTCGCGGTCGTAGTCGGTGCCGTCGTAGTTAAAATATGCGTTGAATTTAGTGCGGCTGTTGTCAATGAATTGATATCCTGCGGCAAGGTTGGCGTTGAACAACGGGAAATAGCCGGCGGTGACATATCCGCGGGCATGGCCGTCGAGCAGTCGGTTGGCGTAGGTGGCGGCGTCGAGGCGCGCGATTGAGCTTGAAAATTTCGCCATAAGCGAGCGGTCGCTGAAAGCGAGGTTCTTCGGGGTGATTTCGGGCAGCGCCACGACAGGCGACAGGCTTTGGCGGTTGACATCGCGCTGGGCGGTTGCCACATCTTTGTCGAGTGTGATTTGCTTGTTAAGCTCGTCGGCGCTCGAAGAGTTGGCGAGGCTCAATGCGGCGGCGAGGGCGGCTGAGATGATATATTTGGCGTTACGCATATCGTGATTGTTGGTTAATGTTGCTGAATGAGGGTTATTTTAGACGGGCGTTGATGGCTTCGGTGATGTCGGGTTCGGAGCCGGGGTAGTTGTCGCGCACGTTGCGGAGATATTCGTCGGCATCGAATGTTTTGCCTTTCTTTCGGAGAGCGTCGGAGAGTACGATGCAGGCGCGTGCCAACCAGTAGTTGTGCGGCGTGCCGGGAGATATGAGTTTGTAGGCCGCGCGTTCGGCTTGGTCGTTGGCGCCGGTATTGTAAAGATGTTCGGCGTAGGCCACTCCGGCGGCGGCGCCATAGTAGTCGTTGATGTCGCGGGCGAGGAGCTGATATTCGGCCACGGCCTCGTCGGTGTTCCCTGTGTTGTAGAGCGCTTTGGCTCGCAGATACCTCACTTCGGGCAGCACGTCAGACGATGTTGCCGACGAAGCGAGAATCTTGTCGGCTGTTTCCACCATTTCTTTGTCGTTTCCGAGTCGGTTTTCGAGGCGCAAGGCTTCAAGGAGCGACGCACTGACAGCGGCGGGCGACTTTGCTTTTGCGGCGAGAGAGTTGTATGTGGCGAGAGCTTGCCGCAGGTCGCCTTTGGCGGCGAGCAGCCGGCCCTTTGTGGCGAGGGCGTCCTCGGTTGCGTCGGCATCGGGATATTCATCGACAAGTCGCGACGCATAGGCGAGGGCTTTGGTCTTGTCGCCTTTCGCTTCGGCTGCTTTCATGAGGTAATTGAGCGCTTTGTCGGTGTTGACACCTTTGTCGTATTGGTTGATATAGTCCGACAGGCGTTGTGTGGAGCCGTTTGCGAGGTATGATTTTTCGGCCGCGTCGAACGAGAGCTGGTCCATTTCCGACTTCTCGAACCGAGGCGCGTTAGGAATCGCATTGATGATGTCGGCGAGCCGGCCGAGCTGTCCGTCGTCGGCATATATGCGCTTGAGGTCATCGACGGCCACTTTGGCTTCGTCGCTTGTTGGATACTGCTCCACGAGCTTGCGATAGTCCTCGATGGCGCGAGTTTTGTTGCCAGAGTTTTGAAGGGTGATGGCCCGTTGAAGGAGCGCGTTACGTCCTTGTGCCGTAGCGCCGTAGGAGTCGACGATTTGGTCGTAGGTTTCGACGGCTTTTGCGTTATTGTTGAGGGAGGCGTAACACTCGGCTTTGAGGAGGAGTGCTTCGGGAATGAGCGCCGATGCGGGATATTCTTTGGTGAGATGGTCGATTGTAGCCACAGCGTCGGCTTGTCGCGAAGTGTTGTCATAGACGACGGCTTTTTGGAGCAGTGCGTAGTCGCCGGCTGCATTGTCGGCGGCAATGGCCTTGTCGTAGTTTTTGAGCGCATCGGCGAAATTGCGGTTTTGGCAGGCGCAGTCGCCGAGCCGATTGAATACGTCGGCGGATGTGGAAGCGGAGAGTTTAGGCTCGGCTTTTATTGCGTTGCTAAAAGCTTTTGCGGCATCGGAGTATTTGCCCCGCTTGAATTGGGCGTAACCGAGGTCGTAGAATGCGAGCGAGCGGTTGGTGGTGGATTTGCTGTTGATGTAATCGTTGAGGGCTTCGCTGGCTTTTGTGTAATTGCCTTGGCGATAGAGGCATTCGCCAATCCAGAGGTCGCATTCATTGGCGATTACGGCATCTGCTCCATCGATGGCTCGGGCTTGGGTGAAGCGGCTAAGGGCGGATGTGATGTTGCCGGTGGCCACTTCGCGGGTGCCGAGGGTGAACAGAACGCGCTGCTTTGCGGCGAGGATTTTCGACGACGGATTTTCGACGCGGTTGATTGAACGGAGGGCGTTTTCGTAGTCGTTGTCAATCATATAGCCGGTGATAAGGTATTCTTCCACTTCGGAGGCGTGCGGAGAGTCGGGGAAGTTTTGGAGGAAGTCCTCAAACACGCTCACAGTGCCGCCGAAAGGCGTGCGTCCGCCGTCGAGCTGAGCCACAGCGTAGTTGTAAAAGGCTGTGCTTTGAACGTTCCGGTCGAAGTTCATGCGGTAGGCTTTTTCGAACGACATCACTGCGGCGTCCTTTCGTCCGATTTTGAGGCACGACTGGCCGATGTGTAGGTATGCGCTTTGGCCTATTGCGTTCTGCTGATCGACGACTTTGCCGAGATGGCCGATTGCGTCGTCGTAGTTGCCGGCGCGGTATTCGCTTACGCCGAGTATATAAAGAGCCGAAGGCTGCGGATTTTCTTCGCTGAATGCGTATTGGCGCAAATCCTTAAGAGCGTCGTTTTCATTGCCGAGATAGTAGTTCGACTCGCCGCGTAGTCGGAGAATCTCGTTGCGGAATTCTGCCACGGAATTGTCGTTGAGGAGCGATGCCGCGCGATTGACCACTTTTGAGTAGTTTCCGTCGATGAAATCGATTTGGGTGAGGTAGTAGTCGGCTTTCGCTTTAAGCTCCGGCGAATTGACGTCGTTGAGGAGTGTGCGTGCTTGACGGTAGTCGTTGCGGGAATAAGCGATGTAGCCGCGGTAGAATACAGATGCCTGCGAATATTTTTTCGACATGGCCAATGCGTTGAATTTCGATTCGGCGAGGTCGGTCTCTCCAAGCCGGAGCAGGCAAAATCCGTCGCGGAATGTGAGGTCGTCGGCACTTGCGCGGCTGAGCTGCGAGCGACGGATGTCGGCATAGAGGGAGTGAGCGTCGGCATACTTGGCGTTGTGGAAATAATAGTCGGCGAGAAGCATCGTCGCGTCGATGGCAGAGGCTGTCCCTTTGTTGTCGCTTATGAATTTCTTCATGGCTTCCGGTCCAGAAGCGTCGTTGAGTTGAAGGAGGGCGCGGCAGCGGATGTATTCGGCTTTAGTAGCTTCCTCATCGGTCAGCGTCAGCGAACCGGCGGCTTGTCGCACTTGGTCGATAACACCTTTGTAGTTGCCTTCGGCCATCATCCTTTCGGCGCGTGAGATATAGCCTTTTGTGTCGGGATTGTTGATTTGAGCGAAAGCGGTGCCGGCAATCATCGCCGTCGCGGCCAGGGTGGTGAGTATTTTTTTCATAATCATGTTGTCGCAAATTTCTAATTCTACAAATTTAGGCAAAATATTCGAGTTTTTATGCTGCCGGATTAAAAAATGTGTAATTTTAGGGGCATTGCCGATACATTGCCGATGCATTGCCGACACAGGCGCCGGCGTATCGCGCTAGCGCTTGCGGGTTTGCCTCTGCGGGTTTCGGGGAAAATGGCATGGATTACCACTCCATCTTGACGGCGAAAGCGCGCATCGGCAACGAAACGGGCGGATTCAGCTTCGTGACCTTGACAAAACCGCCGGTCACTTGCGGGAAGTCGGCAAGGATGTTCTCTTTCAGCCTGCTGGCGACATTTTCGAGCAGGCGCGACGGGCGCGACATCGTGGTGCGGATGATTTCCAACACTCGCGAGTAATCTACCGACTGTGAAAGCTCGTCCGACTGGGCTGCGTCGGTCATGTCGTACGACAGGTGCACGGTGACTTCGAAGTCGTTGCCGCGTATTCTTTCCTGGGCGAACACGCCGTGGTAAGCCCTGATTTTGATGCGGTTAAGTTCTATTTTTCCAATCACTTTTTTTGCGGTTTTAATAGGGGTGTCCACTAAATGGCTGATTAACGGCGGTGTGACTTGCGTCGTTGTCCTCCGCGACGGAATTTTGAATTGTTGAACGGCCTGACTTCTTGGCGGTTGCGCCCATCGGATTTTGACCCTGACGACCCATCGACAAGTTCGTAGTCGATGAGACGCTTTTCTATGTTTGCGCGAGCCATTTTCACTCTGACGATGTCGCCCAGCCGGTAGCGGTTGTTGCGGTTTCGTTGGCCGACGATGCTATAGCTCTTTTCGTCGAAGTCGTAAAAGTCGTTGGCAAGGCTGCGAATCGACACCAGTCCTTCGCATTTGTTTTCGATTGGCTCCACGTATAGGCCCCATTCTGTCACTCCGGTGATGACCGCGTCGTATTCATGGCCGATGAAGTCCGACATATATTCCACCTGTTTGTATTTTATCGAGGCGCGCTCGGCGAGAGAAGCGGTCTGCTCCATTTCGGATGAGTGCTTGCACTTCTCTTCGAGTTTTTGCCTGTTGACTGCGCGTCCGCCGTCAAGATAGCGGGTCAGCAGGCGATGCACCATCATGTCGGGGAATCGGCGGATGGGCGACGTGAAATGGGTGTAATATTCAAACGACAGTCCGTAGTGACCCACATTTACGGTTGAATACACGGCTTTTGCCATCGAGCGGATGGCGAGTGTCGAAATGAGATTGTCTTCGCCTGTGCCTTTGACGTCGTGAAGCAATTGGTTGATTGATCGGTTGACTTCGCGCATCGAGCCTTCTGTTTTGAGCTTGTGGCCGAAAGTGGCGGCGATCGACGCCAACTCCGAAAGCTTCGCTTCGTCTGGTTTGTCGTGCACGCGGTAAACGAAAGGCTTTGCCTTCTTGTGTCCGGCCGGGTTGCCTATTCTTGTGGCCACGGCCTTATTGGCGAGGAGCATGAACTCTTCGATGAGGTGGTTGGCATCGGTCAACACCTTTTCGTTGACGCGCAAGGGGTATCCGTCGTCGTCAAGGTCGAAATATACTTCCGCGCGGTCGAAATCGAGAGCGCCGTCCTTGAATCGACGGTCGCGCAGGATTTTGGCGAGGCGGTTTATCTCCTCCAATTCTTCGCTGAAGTCGCCCGTTCCGCTGTCGAGCACAGCCTGCGCCTCTTCGTAAGAGAATCTTCGGTCGGAACAGATGACGGTGCGCAGGATGCGGTGGCTGACGATGTTGGCGTCGTTGTCAAGCTCGAAAATGCAAGAATATGTCAGTTTCTCCTCTCCCGGACGGAGGGAGCAGATGAAATTGCAAAGGCGTTCGGGCAGCATCGGGACTGTGCGGTCGACGAGATACACCGACGTGGCACGCTCTTCGGCCTCTTGGTCGATTATTGAGCCGGGAGTGACATAATGGGTGACATCGGCGATGTGCACGCCCACCTCCACATTTCCGTTGTCAAGACGGCGGAATGAGAGAGCGTCGTCGAAGTCCTTCGCGTCGGCGGGGTCGATTGTGAAAGTGGCAACGCGGCGGAAGTCCTCGCGGCGGGCTATTTCCTCGGGAGTTATGCCCGGATTGATGGCTTCGGCAGCCTTTTCCACGCTTTCAGGATAGCGATAAGGGAGGTCGTATTCAGCCAGAATGGCATGGATTTCGCAGTTGTTCTCGCCGGAGCGGCCGAGAATGTCGAGCACTTCCCCGCTGGGATTTTTCGACGACATTGGCCATGAGGTGATTCTGACCACGGCCTTGTCGCCTGTGGTGCCGCCGCGGAGTCGGTTGCGGGGGATGAATATGTCGTTGGCCAAATAGCGCGAGTCGGTCTTGAGATACGCGAATTGGCGCATTACGTCGAGTGTGCCCACGAATGTCTGCTCCTTTGGCTCGATGATTTCCACCACCTCAGCCTCGGCTTCTACGCCGCGCCTGTTGGCGGCGATTATCACCTTGACAAGGTCGCCGTTGAGCGCGTGCATCGACTTGCTGTCATCGACGGCGTAGGCCGTGACCTCGCCATCGGCGGCTTCGGTCGAGTCGTTGACAACCACGAAGTTCTTTCCGTTCGAACGACGCGAGAACACGCCTTCCACAACATTTGTCTTTGCCGGAAGGCGGTATTTGCCCGGGGAGGTTTCGATGAGTACTCCGTCGAAAGCCTTGTCGGCCAAAATCATCGCCACGGCCTTTTGCATCTTGGCTGTGCCGGCGCCGATGGCGAACGCTGCCTGGCGGTAGTTGAATGTGTTGTTTCCCTGACGGGATATGTATTCGTTTATGAGACGGTCAAGCTCTTTCGGCGATTTGTGGACTGTCTTTTTTGCCATTATGTAATAAAGATAGTGATGTGAAACAATTAAGGTACGCACACCGGCGTGTCTCGACGGATTTTAGAGTTATGCGTCGATGTTGGCGTAATTGGCGTTGGCCTCGATGAAATCGCGCCGCGGACCCACTTCGTCGCCCATCAACATGGTGAATATTCTGTCGGCCTCTTGCGCGTCGTTGATGTGGACGCGTTTCAGCAGGCGGTGCTCCGGCGACATTGTGGTGTAGCGTAGCTCTTTGTCGTCCATCTCTCCCAAACCCTTGTAGCGCATCACCTTCGTGGCGGAGCCGTGCTTGTCGATAAACTGCTGCACTTGGGCCTCGGTCCAGCAATATTCCTCGGCCTTGCCGCGCGAACATTTGTAGAGCGGAGGCGTGGCTATGTAGAGGTAGCCGTTCTCGATGATCGACGGCATCCTGCGGAAGAAGAAGGTCATAAGCAAGGTGGCGATATGGGCGCCATCGACATCGGCATCGGTCATGATGATGATCTTGTGATAGGCGAGCCTGTCGAGATTCACGTCGTGACCGTCTTCGCTGACCGTCACGCGCAGAGCCTTGAACATATTGGTGATTTCGTCACTTTCGAACACCTTGTGGTCGAGAGCCTTCTCCACGTTGAGGATTTTTCCGCGGAGAGGCAGGATTGCCTGGAACTGGCGGTCGCGGGCGTTCTTGGCTGTGCCGCCTGCGGAGTCGCCCTCGACGAGGAATAACTCGCAATCTTCGGCATGACGCGAAGAGCAGTCGGCGAGCTTGCCTGGCAGACCGCCGCCTGAGAGGGGCGACTTGCGGAGAATGTTCTTGCGTGCCTTCAGAGCGGCCTCGCGCGCTTGTGCGGCCGTGACTATTTTCTCTATGATAGTCTTTGCCTGCTGGGGATTCTCCTCAAGGTAAATCTCCATAGCGCTGCTCACTGCCGAACGCACGGCAGGCGCAATTTCGCTGTTGCCGAGCTTTGTCTTCGTCTGGCCTTCAAACTGCGGCTCCATCACTTTCACGGATATCACTGCGGTCAGCCCCTGTATATAGTCCTCGGCCTTGATTTCCACTTTGGCTTTCTCGGCAAGTTTGTTTGCGTCGGCGTAGCGCTTGAGCGTGCCGCCAAGGCCCGTCTTGAAGCCCGTGACGTGGGTGCCGCCCTCTATTGTGTTGATGTTGTTCACGTAAGAGTAGATGCGGTCCTTCCAGTCGCCGTTATATGTTAATGCCACCTCCACGGGAACGCCCTGACTCTCTGTGTTGAGGTGGATTATGTCGTTGATAATCGACGGTCGGTTCTGGTCGATGTACTCCACGAAGGCGCGAAGGCCGGTTTCGGAATAGAATGTCTCGCAGCGGAAGTTGCCCTCTTCGTCGGCGTCGCGCTCGTCTGTGATGGTCAGCGTGATGCCGGCGTTGAGAAACGCCAAGTCGCGCAGGCGGTTGGCGAGAGTCTCATAGCGGTATTCCGTTACTGTGAATATCGAAGCGTCGGGATGGAAAATGATTGTCGTCCCAGTGTGATCCGACTCGCCTACAACCTTGACCTCTGTGGTCGGTTTTCCATAAGCATATTCTTGAACATACAGTTTGCCATCACGACGGACCTCGGCACGAAGATAGTCGGAAAGCGCATTCACGCAGGAAACACCGACGCCGTGCAGACCGCCCGACACCTTGTAGGAGCCTTTGTCGAATTTGCCACCAGCGTGGAGCACCGTCAGCACAACCTCAAGAGCCGACTTATGCTCTTTCTCGTGCATGTCGACGGGTATGCCGCGGCCGTCATCGACAACCTTTATGGAATTGTCTTTCAATATGGTGACGTTAATGTTTTTGGCAAATCCGGCCAATGCCTCGTCGATCGAATTGTCGACCACTTCATACACCAAATGGTGGAGTCCGCGCTCGCTTATGTCGCCGATATACATTGCCGGGCGCTTTCTCACCGCTTCAAGCCCCTCAAGGACCTGAATGTTATGAGCCGTGTAGTCTTCTTTCTTGTCGTAGATGTCGTTAATGTCTTCTGTCATGTTATTGTAATTTCTTAATTTTCAATCTTTTGTGATGTAATTGACCTCCTGGGCTTCCCCCTTTGCCAATTAATAAGCAAAGTTACAAAATAAAATTGACTTGGCAAACTTTTATCGCCGTAAAAAACCGCCACAAATCCAATCGAAATTTCAGCGAAATGACAGCCGAAAAATCCCCAATCATAGCATTCGATTTCGTCTCGATAAATGTCACAGCACTCCACATCCCCTTTGCCGTTTTGTCCGTTCGCCATGTTGATGCTTCAGGTGCCGGCGAAGCGTTTTCGGACAACAAAAACAGACAAAAAACGGCTAACTTTAGAGAAAATAGCAAAAAAAGCGGCAAAAAATTTGCAGATTCAAAAAAACGCAGTAATTTTGCAACGCTTTTGGCAAGCGAGGCTTGTCGGAAGTCGATCGGGATGTAGCTCAGCCAGGTTTAGAGTACGCGTCTGGGGGGCGTGGGGTCGCTAGTTCGAATCTAGTCATCCCGACTGAAAAGAA
>CADBML010000161.1 GCA_902795825.1 uncultured Bacteroidales bacterium | reverse complement strand
TTCGTCATTGTCGGTTTCGCCGATGAGGGGCAGGAGTGATGCCGACGTATCGTATGGCTCAGTCGGGTCAACTACCCAAACGATGATTCTCGCACGTTCCATTCTGTCCTTGGCGCGCTGTATGCCAATCGATTCCACTTCGTCGGCAGTGTCGCGCAGACCGGCTGTGTCGATAAACCGATAAAGCATGCCGTCGATTTCGGCAGTGTCCTCGATAATGTCGCGTGTCGTGCCGTGAACGTCGCTGACGATGGCTTTGTCGTCGCCGAGCAGCAGATTCAGCAGCGTGGATTTCCCGACGTTGGTAGAGCCAACAATTGCCACGGGTACGCCTTCTTTCAACACCGAACCGGTGGAATATGATGCGGCGAGGCGCTTGACTTCGGCTAGAATCTCGTCGGCAATCTTGCGCAGTTTGTCGCGCGAAGCGAATTCGACGTCTTCCTCCGAGAAATCGAGTTCGAGTTCGAGAAGCGAGGCAAGGTCGAGCAGGCTGTCATGTAGAGTCGTGAGCTGACGGGAGAATTGGCCACGCATTTGACTGATAGCCACGTGGTGAGATGCCCGCGACGATGACGCAATCAGGTCGGCCACGGCTTCGGCTTCGGTCAGGTCGAGCCTTCCGTTGGTGAATGCCCGCCGTGTGAACTCTCCGGCCTCGGCCATCCGGCAGCCGCATCTGATGAGCAGGTTGACCACCTCTCGTTGGATCCAAGTGGAGCCGTGGATTGACAGTTCGACGACATTTTCGCCTGTGAAAGAGCGCGGTGCGCGGAATACGGTAGCGACGGCTTCGTCGATGACGGCGTTGTCGGCGCAAGGGTCGGTGATAGTGCCGAGGTGGGCGGTGTGGCTCTCGGCGGCGGCAAGTTCACGACCTTTCCACACTCGGTCGGCGATGTCGATGGCAAGAGGTCCGCTGATGCGGACTACGGCGATTCCGCCGAGCCCTTTGGGAGTGGCTACGGCGCAGATGGTGTCGGGAGCGGGGACTGACGGTTTCACCTTTCCCATGAATAGAAGTTGCATTGTGATTCGACGTTGTTCTCGATGTTGTCGGGTAGCGCTTTGAAAAAGTCGTGGCCGGTGACGCGTTCCACTTCGTCGATGGTGACGGCACAGCGTTGCAACCCGCCAGCCACATCTTTGTTGGGCATCAGAAAACCGATGCCTCTAGCCGGATTGGCATCGGGAGCCAAAACTACTTTGAAAAACCGTTTAGGCACAGCCACACCCGTTCGACCCACTCGCTTGTCGATGGGGTCGGTGGCGACAGGACCGCAGATGATGAAGATGTTGCCGAATTTGATTGCCCATTCGCGGCATTTTTCTTCGAGCACACGCCACGAGCCGTGGTTTAGGTCGTAAGATTGGGGGCACATATTAGCCATGGAGAAGCAGTCGTACATCGCATTGGCGTTCCATTTCATGTCGCCGGCGGGAGCCATGTGTCCGCGGTCGTATCCCGAATTGTTGTAGTCCCACGACTCTGGGCATCCGTCGATGCGCGCGTCGCGGTGGAAGTCGTCGCCGCGCCTGAGGCGTCCTTTCGCCTCTTTCGCCGTAAGCTCCCACGCCACCCAGTTGGGTGTGTGGCGTCGGGGGTTGAATGAGATTTTGAATCCCGTATAATTCACGAGCGATTCGGGCAGCGACTGCTCGGTGATGACAATCAGCAGGCGGTCGTTCGACGAAAGCGACGGCGTGTCGGCGTTGCGACTGTCAGCGGCTTGTTTTCCGTTGCCGTAGTTGTCACGGCTGCCGTTGTTGTAGTTGTCGCTTTTTTTCTTGTTCTTCTTTTTTTTGTGTTTGCGGGCATAAAGCTGGTCAACGGCGCTGTCGTATGCCGCCGATATCTGGGCCGAGTCGGCTGGGGATTTCCCTTCGTCGGCGCAAGCGCAAGACGAAGAGCAGAAAACGAAGGCCACCAGCATGAGCGCGGCACCGAAAACGCGCCATGCCACACGCCCGTGAACGTTATTTCGTTGGAATTTTGTCATCTCAAAAATCTTTTGGTTGCAAATTTAGCGAATTATTTCCTCTCAATCAAATTAAATCACTAACTTTGCACTAACAACACCGAAGTCAAACTTAACACCAAACAACATGAACGTAGTTGACCGTTTTTTGCAATATGTGAAGTTCGACACTCAGAGCGACGAACTGACCAACCTTACTCCATCGACTCCCGGGCAGATGGTTTTCGCCCGACATCTCGAAAAAGAGCTCAAAGCGCTTGGGCTTAGCGACATCTCGCTTGACGAGAACGGCTATCTGATGGCTACTTTGCCGTCGAATATCGACAGGAAAGTGCCCACAGTGGGATTCATCGCCCACCTCGACACATCGCCCGACATGTCGGGAAAGAACGTGACTCCACGCATTGTCGAAAACTACGATGGCGGCATCGTTCCGCTCAACGACGAAGGCATCCGTCTTGATCCGGCCGAATTCCCAGAGATGCTTAACTACAAGGGGCAGGCGCTTATCGTCACCGACGGCAACACCCTGCTCGGCGCTGACGACAAGGCCGGTGTGGCCGAAATCATCGCCGCTGCAGACTTCCTGCTGCAACACAAGGATATACCCCACGGCGACATACGCATCGCATTCAACCCCGACGAGGAAATCGGTCTCGGCGCAAACAAATTCGATGTGGAGCGATTCGCTGCCGACTGGGGTTACACGATGGACGGCGGTGAAATCGGCGAGCTCGAATTTGAGAACTTCAACGCCGCAGTGGCCCGCGTCACTTTCAAGGGACGCAACGTACATCCGGGCTATGCGAAACATAAGATGGTCAACTCCATGCGCATTGCCAACCAATTCATCACAATGCTTCCCCGCAGCGAAACGCCCGAGCACACCGAAGGCTATGAGGGCTTCTATCATCTGACCGCCATGAGCGGTACCGTCGAGGAATCGACCCTCACCTACATTATCCGCGATCACGACCGCGACCGATTCGAACGCCGCAAAAAGGAAATGGAACATTTGGCTCGCAAAATCAACAACGAATATCCCGACTGCGTCACAATCGACATCAAGGACCAATACTACAATATGCGCGAAAAAGTCGAGCCGCAAATGCACATCATCGAAATCGCCGAAGAGGCAATGCGGCGTGCCGACATCGTGCCTAAGGTCGTTCCTATCCGTGGCGGCACGGACGGAGCGCAGCTGTCGTTCAAAGGGCTGCCTTGTCCCAACATTTTCGCTGGCGGGTTGAACTTCCACGGGCGTTACGAGTTCGTTCCCATTCCCTCGATGGAGAAGGCCGTCGCCACTATCGTCGAAATCGCCAAAATCGTGGCCGAAAGAGGCTGACGCGTTCTTCCCGACACCGACATTTCAAACAGTCATTGCAGCGCAATGAATACTAACGCCGACTTCCCTCGCACGCTCGTGGTCATCACCGGGCCGACAGCTTCAGGGAAGTCGGCTTTGGCTTTGAGCCTTGCCCGGCATTACGGCTGCCATATCATCTCGGCCGATTCGCGGCAAATTTTCCACGGCTTGCCCATCGGCACAGCCGCTCCGACGGTCGCCGAGCGTGAGATAGCTCCGCATCACTTTGTCGATATGCTTCCTCTTGACGGCTATTACAGCGCCGCACAATTCGAAACCGACGTTCTCGCTTTGCTCGACACGCTTTTCGCCGATAATCCCATTCAGGTGATGTGTGGCGGCTCGATGATGTATGTCGATGCCGTGTGTGACGGCATCGACGAACTGCCTACGATTTCGCCCGAAATCCGTCAGCGTGCCGCCGACATTTACCGCGAAGACGGTATTGAGGCTCTGCGTGCCACGCTCCAGTCGCTCGACCCCGACTATCTCGCTCAGGTTGACGTGAACAATCACAAGCGGCTCGTCCACGCTATCGAAATCTCATTGGAGGCTGGTGTGCCTTATTCTTCGTTGCGCACTGGCGAGAAAAAACGGCGGCCGTTCCGAATACTGAAATTTGCAATCGATATGCCGCGCGACGTGCTTTTCGACCGAATCAACGCCCGCGTCGATACGATGGTGGCAAATGGACTGGTGGATGAGGCCCATCGAGTGTATCCTTTGCGACATTATAATTCGCTCAACACTGTGGGCTACAAGGAATTGTTCCGTTATTTCGACGGCGAATGGGACCTTGACACAGCCATCGCCCGCATAAAGAAAAACACCCGCGTCTATGCAAAAAAACAGATGACATGGCT
>CADBML010000160.1 GCA_902795825.1 uncultured Bacteroidales bacterium | reverse complement strand
GTCGAGTTTGATGGCCGCGCCAACGCAGAATTTGCTGTAGGGTGCGTAAGAGCGCTTGTTGGCGTCGCGTGCGAAGTCGATAAGCAGACGCTCTTCGTCGTTGAGCTCGTCGTAGGTGACGGCGAGTATTTCGGTTGAAATGGTTATTTTTTTCATATTGGCATTAGTTTTAGTGTATGATTTTTTGCAAATATAACACAATTCGCCGACACTTCCCGAATATTAACAATCTTTAACAGCCGCTATGGTCTTTCATCTCTAATCTTTCAACTCTCAACTTTCAACTTTCCTCTTTAAAGTTTACATCACCCTTTTCTTCTTTTGCGGCGGAGGGGGCTGAAGGAGTCGTTGAAGTCGTCGAAGTCGTTGCGGCGGCGAGCACGGCGTGCGGCGGCATATTCGTAGTTTTTGCGTTCGGCGCGTGACGGTTTCGATTTGCCCGCGTCGGCTTTGCCGCGGAATGGCTCATTGCTGCCGAAGTCGGAGTCTTTGCGCTTTTTCTTGCGTTCGGAAGCGGCGGCGTAGTCTTTGCCTTTCTCGGCGAGTTCGCTATAAATTCGGGTGCCGAAGAAGTCGGCACCGCGGAGGTCGCGCACCACTCGGGAGGCGTCGGTTTCGGCCACGTCGAAGAGAGTGTAATTTGGGAGGAGGTCGATACGTCCGATATCGACGCGGTCGCCTTTCACGTTGTGGTTGATGAGGTTGATGAGGCTGTTGGCAAAGAATCCGTCGGCTTTTCCGGCGCTGACATATATTCGGGCGTAGCCGGCTTCGGCTTCGCGTCGGTCCTTTTCGGCATCGGTTTTCGGAGCTGACTTTTTGCGGTCGGCGGCTCCGGCTTTGCCTCCGCGCTCAGCTTTGCCTTTCTCTTTGCGTGGATCGACATAATCGAGCGGACGCGCGTCCTTGTAATAGGCGAGGAGGCGGTTGAATTCGAGCGAAAGGAGGCGGCGGAGCAGGTCGTCGGCGGAGAGCCAGCTGAGTTTTTTGCTCACGCCGGAGAAGTATTTTCCGATTTCCTCCTCGTCAACTTCGATGCGTTCGAGCCGGTCGGCGAGGCTGTAGAGTTGGCGTTCGATGATATGCTGAGGCGTAGGCACTTCCTTATGCTCGAACTGTTTGCCCAATTGGCGTTCGATTTGGCGTATTTTGCCGCGTTCGCGTGAATGGATTATGGCGATGGAGATGCCCGTCTTTCCGGCGCGTCCGGTTCGGCCCGAGCGGTGGGTATAGACGGCGTTTTCGTCGGGGAGACCGTAGTTGATGACGTGGGTGAGGTCGTCAACGTCGAGGCCTCGTGCCGCCACGTCGGTGGCTACAAGAATCGAGAGCACATGGTCGCGGAACTTTTTCATGACAATGTCGCGTTGCATCTGCGAGAGGTCGCCGTGGAGCGAGTCGGCGTTATAACCGTCGGCGATGAGCGCGTCGGCTATTTCCTGAGTTTCGAGGCGAGTGCGGCAGAATACGATGGCATATATGTTGGGGTTGTCGTCGGCCACGCGCTTGAGGGCGAGATACTTGTCCTTAGCGTTGACGAGGTAATAGATGTGCCTGACGTTTTCGGCGCCTTCGTTGCGGTTGCCGATGACGATTTCCCCTGGGTTGCGCATATATTGCTTGGCGATTCGGGCAATTTCGGCTGGCATAGTGGCGGAGAAGAGGAGCATTTGCCTCTGTTGGGGCACTCGTTCGAGGATTTCATTGATGGAATCGACGAAACCCATGTTGAGCATTTCGTCGGCTTCGTCGAGCACGACAGTGTGGACAGCGCTGAGATCGACCACCTTTCGGTTAATCAGGTCGATAAGGCGCCCTGGGGTTGCCACGATGATATCCACTCCGCGGCGGATGGCTCGAATTTGGCTTTCGATGGAGCTGCCACCATAGACGGGAATAATGCTCACCGAGTCGAGATATTTGGCGTAGTCGGCGAGGTCGGCGGCGATTTGTAGGCATAGTTCGCGAGTGGGCGAAAGGATTAGTGCTTGTGCGGTGTCGGAGCCGGGCCTGATGAGTTGGAGAATAGGGAGGCCGAATGCTGCCGTTTTGCCTGTGCCTGTTTGGGCGAGGGCCACGAGGTCGGCGGCATCGGGGCTGAGAAGGTGTGGAATGACTTTTTCCTGTACGGGCATGGGATTCTCGAAACCGAGTTCGGCCACTGCGAGTTGCAGCTCGGTGTTGATGCCTAATTCTTCAAAAGTTGCCATAGTGTCGAAAAAAACTTATGGCTCGGTGACTACAGCCGCCGAGCCTTTTCGTTGTCGTTGTTATAATAACGGAGTTAGTATCAATTTGTTTGTGATGGAATGTGGTTACCTGCGTCGGCGCACCGAGCGGACGGCGTTGGAGTTGCCGTTCGACTTAGGCTCTTTAACCTTTGGCGTTTTCGATTTTGGGGCTTTTGGAGCCTTTGTCTTGTTTTCTTTAGCTTTGGCTTTGCCGCGTTTCGTGCGGGTTGACCTTACTTTTTCTTTTTTCTCTGTCGGAGCCTTGTCGACTGCGTCGCCGTCGGAGTCGTCGCCGTTTTCAGCGGCGAGACGTGCGGCTTCTTCCTGTTCGCGTTTTTCGCGAGCGGCCTCAAGTTCTTCGCGAGTGGGGACCCACATTTTGTCGGTGTAGGTTAGCAGACGTTTTTGGATGCTGTCCTGCGCCTGTTTGAGTTCGTCGGGGTCGGGGAACTGCTGCATGAGCGAGAGGTTGCGGAGGTTGCGGGTTTTATAGATGTCGCCCTCGTACATAGAGAGTTGGAAGAAATCGTCGTAGGTGTATTTAGCGAGGTTGTTGTCGTCATCGACGAAGATGTATTGCTGCGTCAGGTAGGGGCGCAGGGCGTCGAATTTGATCCAGAACATAGGATAACGGACGGCTTCGCCGCCGAAGTCGCCGGAGCGGTGCAGGACGGGGCAGATGGCTTCGATAGTGGTCTCCATTCGGTTGTTTCGGTTGTCGATTTGCCATTTTTCAATGATGTAGTAGGAGAGCACTTCGTTGGCGGGCACGTCGCTGTCGTCGATGGCGAATTTCGGGCTTTTATCAGTAGATCCTTTCGCTTGGGTGTAAATAACGTGGAATCGGTCGAGCATGTCCTTTACCTTCACCCGATATTGGTCGGTGAACACTTCGCGGCCGTCGAGATATTCGTAGGCGGCGATTTGGTCGTTGGCGAGGAGGCGCATGATGATTCGGAAGAGGCTTTCTTGCTGTTCGGTGGGCTCTTCGGGATAATAAAGGGTGGCGTTTTTGACGTTGGAGAGGTCGAGCATACGGTAAACGACCTTTTCCCAAGCGATATCGGCTTCGCTTTTGGGGACTTCCTCGTAGAACGATTGCATCCGTTGGGTCACTTTGCCGCCCGCGGCAGTCTTGTTATGGTCATCGTCTTTTGAGCGTTTGCGTACGACGCTTGACGACGACGATGACTGAGCCATTGTCGAGAGAGCCACTGCGGTTGCTATTGCGAGCAGGATGATTTTTTTCATTTTATCGTAGTTCTGTTATTATTGACGGAAAGATGATGTTAGTTGACGATTACCTCCATTGGGCTGAGGTCGCGGGTTATACCGTCGGGGCCGACGGCTTTTACGCGTGAGATGTAGAAGCGTTTGCCTCGTGAGAGCCGGCGGAAAGAGTCCTTTTGACGGCTTGAGAATTGAGCGCCATTCGACACTTCGGGGATTGCGTTGCCCATTGAGTCGAAGAAAACCGATTCGAAGCTGAGCACTTTGAATTTGATGTTGAGAATACCGTCGTCGATGGCGGCCTCAAGGCCTTCGGCCTGCATGAGCAGGGTTTTGGAGAACGGTTTGCCTCCTTTGTAGCGGTCGTGGTTGCCGTCGGAGCCGGTGAAAGCGATATAAGGCGATGGGTCGGGCAGTTTGCGCACACGGAATGTCGTGCCGCCCACCGACTGCTGCCGGCCGTCCATGTTGGCTGTGACGGTGATGACGGCGTCGGTGCCGACGGCCGCGGGGCGAGCCACCCATCCGTCGCCGGAGCGGGTAAGTGTGCCGTTAGTCATGGAAGCACTGACTTCCGAGGTGGCGACGCCGGGCACGGAGATGCTTATCGGGTTGTCGATACCGGCGTAGAGCACGTTCATCATCGTAGCCGAGACGGTAGCCGAAGGTTCGATGACGGTGTACGACGATTGGAAGTCGTGACGTTCGATTTCGCCGTCGCCGCGTGCCACTTCGAGGTAGCCTTTATAGTTGAATGTGCCGGTTTTTCCTGCCACGAGTTCGTATAAACCCTTCGGGCTGGAGAGGTGAGCGCCGTTGATGTAGATTTGCGGTCGGGCAGTGGTGTCGACGGCTGCCAAAACGATTTGGGCGGAATACTTGCCGCCGCGCATGACGAGACGCGAATCGGGGATTACGAAAGCGTTGAGCTGGTTGACACGTACGTCGCGGGCATCGACGTTGGCGAGGAGAGTGTTGAGAGCCTCGCCTTCGGCAAAGCGGATGTCGTTTTGGAGTTTTGTCATGAGGGTGACGGCCGCCACGACGGGTTTGTTTTCAAACATCGACTCTTCCCACGACTGATTCTTTTTTGCGAGAGTCGTGCGGTTGCGCGGGACAGTGGAAAGCGCCTCATGGATGGTGGCGTTTTTCTTTTTGTCGGGCACGAGGGCGGTGATGAACTCGCGGTATTTGTCGAGGCGTTTTCGGAGCGTCTCGCCTTCGGGATGAGCGGGATTGAGCATGACCGTTGAGGGCGCGTCGAGGTCGTCCTGTCGTCGGATGTTGTTGACATCGCCGTTTTCTCCGTCGGCGGTTTTCACGATTTCTCTTTTGAGCGAATCCACGTAGCTGTAGATGCTTGCGGTGGCGGCGCGCACGTCTTTGGCTTTTTTGAGCCATTCCGCGCCTTTTGCGGGGTTCTTTTCGTTGAACGCCTCAAGACGCAGGAATATGTCCTCGTTGCGTTGTGCGATGTTGGTGTTTGACCGGCTCAACCCGTCTTCGACTTGGGCGAAGCCTTCAAGCACGTCGCTCGACACGTTGAGGGCCAGCATAGCCGTCAAGACGATATACATTAAGTTAATCATCTTCTGGCGTGGCGAAAGGCGCGTTATGTTGTTTCCTGATGCCATTTAATCGGAGACTGGTGATTAGGAGTTGGAGGAGGGTTGGTCGGGTTGTTGTGGATTGAATCCGGGGATGTCGCCGCCCATCATCGGGCGGTACATATTGATGGTCATGGCGGTGATCATCTTTTCATAGACGGAGTTGAGCTGTTGCATGTAGCGCACCATTTTTTCGGTTTCGGTGCTGTAAATGCCGATGTTCTGGGCGCTCTTCTCATACATGTCGCGGATGTCCTTCACGCCGCGGTTGACGCGGTCGATGGCGTCGAGCTGGCCGCTGACGCTCTTGAGCTGGATTTCGTAGATAGTGTTGAGTCCGCCGATGTTGCGGTTGAGGTCCTGCATTTGTTCGACATAGCCGTTGGAGTTTCGCGAGATGTCTTCCGAATTTTCGGTGATTGCGCGATATGAGTCGAGGAGCACCGACTGCACTTCGTTCAGGCTCTGGGTGGTTTGTTTCAGCTGCTGCATCTGGTCGGAAATGGCCGCCATCTGAGAGAGATACTGCTGAGTGGCTTCGGTGAGTTCGGCCATTTTCGAGAGCTGCTCGCTGGCGGCGTTCATTTTGGCGATGCTTTCGGAGAGGGAGCGTGTGTCGTCCTCGCTGAGGTCGATTCCTGCGGGGAGTCCTACGGCGTTGCGAGCGTCGGCAGCCGAGATTTCAATGGTGCCGGAAACGCCTTGGCCCGACGAAACACCTTCGACAGACTGGCCACCGCCGTTGATGATGATGCCTCCCCCGCCGCCGCCGGCGAAGTCGGGACGGTCCTCTTCGTTCTTAGTGTCGAACACGGGGAACACCTCTTCCCAATGGTATTCGCGGGCAGGCTTGTCGAAAGCGGTGAGAATGAACATCAACACTTCGGTGCCCATACCGATAGAGAGCAGGGTGTTTCCGCCAGGGAGGTGGAGAATTTTGAACAATGCGCCCCAGATGACCACTGCGGCACCTATACTATAGGCGAAGTTGAAGAAGCGTTGACCGCTTTCGCCTTTCAGGAATCCTGTATATTTTTTTCCTTTGCTCATATTATTCTATATGTAATGATCTGTTGAAGGGGGATGCCGCGAGGCATTATTATTTCTGTTTTTGACCGCGAGCGAACCCGATTTGGCTGCGAACGCAGCGGAAACCGATGTAGGATCGTTGTTCGTTTTGGTATTCCCACATGCGCAGGTCGGAGCGGATGTTGTGTGCGACATCTTTCCAGGAGCCGCCGCGGACGATTTTCCGCTTCATCTTGTAGGGGTCTTCTTTGGCTGAGTCGTAGCGGTATTGCGGGTTGAGGTCGTTGGTGAGCTTGCCCACGCTTTCGGTGTAGGCTGTCGAAGTCCATTCGCTGACGTTGCCGGCCATGTCGTAGAGTCCGAAACCGTTTGGCGAATATGTTCCGACTTTTGCGGTGATGAGTTGGCCGTCCTTTATGTAGTTGCCCTCGTTGGGCTTGAAGTTGGCATAGAAGCACCCTTTGTCCTCGGTGAGCGGGAGGTCGCCTTCCCACGGATACATATTCTCGTTGTTACCGGCACGGGCGGCATATTCCCATTCGGCATCGGTTGGCAGGCGGTAAGGCTCGACATAGACGCCCACTTTGCCGAGCGAGCGGCGCAGATAGTCGGTACGCCAGTTGCAGAACGCAGTAGCCTGCTCCCAGCTGACTCCGACGACGGGATAATCGTTGTAGCCGGCGTGGGCGAAGTACATTCTGACATAAGGCTCATTGTAGGCGTTGTCGAAGTCGTTCACCCAAGCGGTTGTGTCGGGATAGACGTTGATGATATAAGTGTTGAGGAAATCGTAGTCGCCGGTAAGTCCGCGGGTGATTGTCTCGCGCACAATGACGCCGTCGTCGTTGAAATAAGCGGTGTCCTTAGAGATGATGGGCACGGTTGTGGGGACTGGTTTGTCGGTGTTGTATTCTCGGCGAGCAGGGTCGAGGCGGTGTTTGCGTTTAGCGGCCTCGGTGTGGTTATAGATTTCGTAGCGGTAGTTGAGCTGTTCGGGGTCGAGCTCTTTGATGCCGGTGATGGGGTTGGTGCGGTAAAGGCTGGCAATGGCGCGTGCCTCGTCCTCGTTGGGGTTCCGCCAGGGAATGGCTTTGTTCCAGTTCAGGCGTGGCGTGATGGGGTTGCCTTCGCGGTCCTCCACGATTTTATAGTCCTCATTTCCGCCGTAAGCGGGGTCGTAAAGGCGCTCGCGGATGATAGAGTCGCGCACCCAATACACAAACTGTTTGTATTCGGAGTTTGTGATTTCGGTTTCGTCCATCCAGAAGGCGTCAACGGATATTCCGCGCGCGTCTTTGCGCAGATTCCAAAGCGAGTCGTCCTTTTGGACGCCTACTTCCATCGAGCCACGATCGACGAGCACCATTCCGTAGGGTGAGGGCTCGGCCCAAGAGGTGCCGCCCACTCCGGTCACTTCGCCGCCCGCCGACGAGTGGCGGGCTCCCGAGGAGCAGGCAGCCATCACAGCGATGACGGCTACGGTCAGGATTGTGTTAGTTGTCTGTTTCATATCTTACATTATGCGTATATTCTTATGTTTGTTTTTGTTCTTGTCGGAGAGGTCGAGTTTGAGGCTGTATCCCACAAACACTTCGTGGCTTCCGCTTGAGGCCTTAGAGACGGCCGACAGGGGGTAGTCGTAGCTGTAGCCGAGGAAAAAATTCTTATACTCGGCACCGAGCGTCGCAATCACCGCGTCGTTGTATCGGTAACCGACGCCTCCGGTCAGGAATTTGTTGTAGCGTACTCGCAGGTTTGCCTCGCCTTGGAAAAAAGTCAGGTCGGTTTTCACAAACAAGGAGGGCTGCAATTCAAATAACGTGTTTTTTAGCGGAATATTGCTTCCCGCCATAAAATATAGGGTGCGTCCGGCCTCAAATTCGTAGGCTTTTTCGCTTGCAGTGGAGCCTTCGGCATCCATTTTCACCGACGGCTGGGTGAGGTGAGTGCCCGACACACCGATCCAGAAGAGTCGGTGGCTGTAGAAAACGCCGGCGGCGACGTCGAAAGCTGTGCCGTGGATGTCGGTAGTGGGGATGGCATCGTCGGAGCCTTCGTGGTAGTCGTCGCCATCGACAAGCTTCACTTCCGAGCCTTTGAAAGTTTCGTTGAGCATGCCCACTTGCGCGCCTATGGTCAATGTGCCGCCTAAGATTTTGCGCTTATATCCCACTTGTGCTGCGGCGTTCATCGACTTGTAGAGACCGACGCTTTCCTGCTGCATCACCAAACCGACCCCGAAACGCTGGCTGCCGATTTTGAAGGGCATGTCGGCAAGGATAAGGAAGGTTTTGGGCGCTTTGGGGATTCCGATCCATTGCAGTCGCGAGCCGCCGCGGATGCGCAACATATCGGAATTGCCGATGGCGGCGGCGTTGTAGTACGACGGCACTTCGAAATATTGCGAGAACTGGGCATCGATTTGCGCTTGAACCGGCACTGTCGCGGCAAGTGCCGCCACGACCAGCGTCAGGCTGAACATCAATTTCTTATGTGGTGTTGTAATTCTCATTTCTGCGGCATTATTCAAAATAGAAAGTGAGCACCACCATCTGCGATGTGGCTTTGCTCAGCGATTGGGTGTATTTGATTTTTTCGGGTTCTTCGGCAAGGTCGGGACGGTCGTGTTTCAAACGGTCGGCAAGTCCGAGGCAGAATTTCACTTCGGGAATGAATTTGAAATAGGGGAGATAGAAGTCGCATCCGAATCCGAAAGTCAGGAACACGTTGGCGGTGTTGAACTTTAGTTGCTCATTGCGTTGCTTTCCCACATCGAACGCCCCCATTGCGCCGACTGTCAAATAGGGCCGGATGTTGTGGTTGCGCAGGGAGGAATATTTCAAATCGACGGGAGCCACAACGTAGGTGGATTTGATGTTCTGCTGCTCCACGTTGCCCGAGGTGGCGTCGCGGAATTTCAGCACTCTATTGCCGAAATACATTCCCGGCGTGAACCGCAGATTAAAATATGTGTTCAGGCGGATGTCGAGAAGCCCGTTTACGCAGAATCCCGGCGAATATGCCGCCTGGTCGACAAACCACGACTCGCCTGTCGCAGTGACGAATCCGTTGTTGGTCAGTGCGGTAGTCTCTGTGAAAGCTCCCACGGAAAATCCGAGGTGTAACTGACGCATATCGGCGTACGGACGATTGAGAAGCTTGTCGTTCCTTTGGGCCGACAAATCAAAACTCGTCAAAGCCAAAGCCGACACGACGAGCGAAACCAATATGCAACGGACGTTAGTCATTAAACAAATAACGCCGTTCCCCGCCAATTTATTGCCTTATAGACGTTCATTTCTCAACGCGCCCCCGCAGCGGAGCATATTTTTCGCCGTCACACAGGGCGGCTGAGGCTCTTCTTTTGCTTTTTCGAGGCAGAGTTTCGAACTACAAGAACGCCTGACCGAAGGAACTTGTGGTTGCTTTTGCCAGAAGGGCTTTTGCCTGCCCGCATGGGCTGGCGGTTGCTTTTGCTCGAATGACTCGATGTCGCCTCTGGGGCGTTTATTTCGGATTTTCGGTGTTATTGACGTCGCTTTTCTTTTTGGTAGTGAAATTCATCGAAATCGACAACGCCCATTTCCGCCAGTGTGGCGCGGCTTCGGTCCACGTCGGTTGGGGAGTTGTAGTCGGGGATGTGCGGCAACCTCACCGTCAATTTTCCGATCATTCCCTTGTGGCTCAAGAGCCACCGCAGATTGGCGAGCGCCACCGACACGTCGCCGTCGGTATAGCCGCGATAGATTTCAGGATTACAGTCCTTTATGTCGACAATATAGTGGTCGATGTAAGGATTCACTCGCTCGACGGCTGTGATCGGAACATTGAGCGATGTCTCGACGGTGATTTTCCACTCGGGGGGACGTGTCTTCGCGAACGCCTCGATGAAAGCGCTGTGCAGGAGCGGTTCGCCGCCTCCAAAACAGACGCCTCCGCCCGTGGCGAGAAAATAGATGTTGTCGATAGCCAATTCATCTACAAGTTGACGAGGCGTGACGCGGCGTCTTACCGAACGAGGGTCGTGGCACACGTCGTTCAGGCAGTAACGGCATCGGAGCGGACAGCCATGGAAAGCCACAAGCGTCGTCACCCCGTCGCCATCGACAGCCAGCCGATGGCGGCTTAAACCGAAAATGGGTGCCGACAGTACGTCGGCGTTTTTGCTTGAGCCTCCCAGCGAATCTTCTTCACTCATCCCCGTCGGACTCTTGCGGATCGGCGGCGATGTCGCCGGCTAATTGCGGTTCTTCGCCTACGATGGAGTTGAGTGAAACTACATCGGCGGAGTCGGCGGCAACGGGATTGCAGGTGATAGAGTCGGTGGCGAGGGAGTCGTCGGGGCAAACGATGTCGCCCTCCATTTCGGGCATTCCTGCCGTTTGGGAGGGTCGTAAGTCGCACGAAGAGACGAGTGCGCCCATTGCCACAGTCAGACCGCCGAGGACAACGGCTTTTCCAAGTGATTGGCGGCATCGGAGCCGGCTTTCAAGCCATCTGACTTCGCTTTCGCAAGCAGGGCATGTGCCAGCGCAGTCCCCCTCGTGGTGACATTCGTGGGGTTCGTAGTCGATATCGTTGGCCTTTGCGATTTCCTTGCGGATTTCTTTTAGGGCTTTGCAGATTTTTTTGCCTTTTTCCATAATTTGGAGGCTCTCTATTAATTCCTCGTTAAAAAAGATACGAACTAAACAGCAACAACAGATCCCCTTAATTCTTCGGAGCGGCGTCGCGGTTGCGTGGGCGAATTTTCTTGGAGAGGAAGATCTGAGTGGGGAAGTGGTCGGAGTAACCGTTGAGGAATACACCGGCGGAGAAAGTGCGGAGGGGATAGCCCACACGGTTACCTTCTTGTCCTTTCAGGAAGTCGCGGTTCCACACTTCGCAGCGAGAGTAGGTGAGGTTAGGCTGATGGATTTTTTCCATTTCGCGCACCTCGCGCACGAGGTTGCCGGAGATGATGATTTGGTCGAAGAGGTTCCATTGGCCTTTGTAGGCGAGCGAGCCGATGCCCTCTTTTTCAAGTTTGTTCCACCACGGGTTGTAGAATCCGTGTGCGGTGGCTTCCTCTTTGTAGCGGACAGCGCCGAGCACTTTCGAGCATGAGGAGTTGTGCGGGTCGTCGTTCAAGTCGCCCATGATTATGATGGCTTGGTTGGGGTCGTCGGCCCAAAGCGAGTCAGCGATTTGTTTGCAGAGAGCGGCGGCAGCTTCGCGCTTGTAGGCTGAGCGTTCTTCGCCGCCGAGGCGCGACGGCCAGTGGTTGACGATGAGGCTCACTTTTTCGCCGAAGAGCAGGCCTGTCATGCAGGTTTGGTCGCGCGTGAGGAATTCGGGTTCGTTCTCGATAAAGAGGCGGTGGTGGGTTACGTTAAGCACCTTGAAGAAGCGCGGATTGTAGAGGAAGCCGACATCGACGCCGCGGCGGTCGGGCGAGTCGTGATGGACGATTTGCAGGTTCCATTTAGCGATGGCTTCGTTCTTCACAAGATCCTGAAGGACTGTGATGTTCTCGATTTCCGACACACCGATGACAGCGGGGCCGTAGGGAGTCCGCTCAGTGGCGAGCTGCGAGATGGCGTAGGCCATATTGTTGATTTTCGACCAATATTTGCGGCTGTCCCATTGTCGTGCGCCCTGAGGCGAGAATTCGAAGTCGTATTTGTCGTTGTTGTTGATTGTGTCGAAGAGGTTCTCAAGGTTGTAGAAAGCCACTCCGATGGGGAGGAATTTAAACTCTCCTTCTTTGTCGTGTCCGGTCAGAAGGTCGGGGCGCTTGCGTTCCTGCGCGGTAAGAGTGAAAACGCTGGCCAGCAGGGCAATGACTAAAATGGTTAATTGACGTTTCATGTTATGTAATTTATCGGTTGTTATCGTGGTGGCCGGTCGGAAACCGTCCGGTTTTCATTTTATTTCGTAAAGGTAGTTATTTTTTGAAAAACTCGCAACTTTCGGCAAAAAAAACGCAAATTCGGTTTTTTTATCTTTGCAAATTGGCAAACACTCGGCGAGAGGGATTTTCGAGGCCGAGCATCGAACTACAAAAACGCCTGCCCGAGACTTCCTGGGCGATGCTTCGTTGAGTCTGCCCGAGTGTGCTTTTGCCTCAATCGGCTCTTTTGCGATGGCGATTAGCGAATATGTCACGAGAAAATTGCCGTTTTCAATAAACTTTTTGTAAATTTGTCGGTCAAAGGAAAAAATATTTTAAGTAAAAAATTGATTCGTAATTAAAATAAAGGTAACGATGAAAACGATTATATCTTTTGCCGCGGCTCTGTTGATTGCGACCGCTGTGGTTTTCGCCGGCGAACCGAAGATTTCTTTCCTTGAGAAGAGCCACGACTTCGGCACAATCAAAGAGGAAAAAGGTCCGGTGAAGTATGAGTTTGAATTCACCAACACTGGCGATGCTCCGTTAATGATAATTTCGGCGAAAGGTTCGTGCGGATGCACCGTGCCCACCTATTCCAAGAAGCCAATCCAGCCGGGCAAAAAAGGGAAAGTCAAGGTGACATTCAGTCCGACGGGCCGTCCCGGCGAGTTTGAAAAGATGGTGCGCCTAAAGCTGAACACAAAAGAGAAGAACGCCACGCTCAGGATTTCGGGAGTGGTGATTCCTCGCAAGACTGAAGGTCTGAAAGGTGATTAACTCAAGTTTTTAAATCAAATGAAGCTCGTTCAATTCACTTCTCATCAGTCACTTGCCCTTCGCAAATGGCTTGTGGCGGCATCGCTTATGGCGGCTGTCGCCCTTAACGCCGAGGTGAAAATTAACTGGCTCAACTCGGTCGATGACTTCGGCAGCATCCGTGAAGAGGACGGAAAAGTGGCTTTGTCGTTCCGCGGTGTGAACGCGGGCGACGAACCGCTTGTGATAATCAAGGCGAAATCCACCTGCGGCTGCACCACGCCATCGTTTCCCCGCGGGGAAATAGCTCCTGCCGACACTTTTGAAGTTGCAGCGGAGTTCGACCCCGCATTCCAAGTGGGCAAGATAGAAAAAAAAATCCATATTACCACCAATGCCGAGCCGAAGGTTCACACGCTGACACTTACCGGCGCGGTCAGCCCTAAAGCATCGACACTGGCCGCACGTTATCCGGTAAAGGCAGGAAGCATTCGCCTCAATAAGGCTGCCATCGACTTCGGCAACGTTGTGAGAGGAAAGGCCAAGATGGAATATATAGAGATTTACAACGAAGGCGACTCGGCCGTGACTCCTCGTTGGCTTCATTGCCCAAAACATTTGGCGGCGTCGGGAGAGCCCGTCAGGCTTGAACATGCCGACAGGGGCATTATGTCGCTCTATGCGATGGCCGAAGATGACGACAGCTACGGAGTGTATGCCGACACGATCGCCCTTGCAGTTGATGACTCTGCCCAAGCCGCGGTTGTCAACATTCCTGTATCGGTGTGTTTCGTCGAAGATTTCAGCTTTATGACCGACGTGCAGATTGCGAACGCTCCGATAGCGCGCGCATCGACCGACTTGATTAGTTGCGGGGTGGTAGTTCCAAATGCCGAGGGCGTTTCCCGCTCATTCAAGGTTGAGAATCGAGGGAAATCTACTCTGAGGATTCGCCGCGTCTATTCCTCGTCGCCCCACATTGTCGTTGCCCGACACAGTAATAAGGTGAAGACGGGGAAATCGACCGAAATCAAATTCCGCATTTCGCCCTCGATTTATTCTCCCGGACATCCTCTTGTCGATGAAACGATAACCGTCGTCACCAACGACCCGACGACACCGATTTTGACCGTGCGAGTCACGGCCGAATATTTCTGACACGGTCTTGACAATTATGACGGCGACAATGATAATAGCTATATTAGCACTACTTATTCCGCTTGCGGGGACGATGGCTGGCTCGGCGTTCGTGTTCTTCATGCGCAAAGAGATGAACGCATCGCTTCAGAAAACGCTTTTAGGGTTCGCATCGGGTGAGATGGTGGCTGCGTCGGTGTGGTCGCTGTTGATTCCGTCCATTGAGATGAGTGCCGATGCCGGACGTGGGGCGGTTGTCCCTGCCGTGGTCGGTTTTCTTTTGGGAATGGGCTTTTTACTTCTCGTAGATGAGCTTACGCCCCACCTTCATCTGAATTCATCCAGTCCGGAGGGGCGGAAATCGCGCCTTTCCCGCACTGCAATGCTGTCGCTCGCCGTCACTATCCACAACCTTCCCGAAGGGATGGCCGTAGGCGTGGTTATCGCCGGCGCGTTGCAAGGGGCAGCCGACATTCCTATGGCGGCAGCAGTGGCCACATCGGTGGGTATTGCCATTCAAAATATTCCCGAAGGGGCGATTATCTCCATGCCCATGCGTGCCGAAGGCAATTCGCGTCTGCGTTCTTTCGTCCTCGGTAGCCTCAGCGGTGTGGTGGAGCCTTTGGGCGGTGCGTTGGTGATTTTGCTCGCCTCGCTGATTGTGCCGGCGTTGCCGTATCTATTGTCGTTTGCCGCCGGTGCCATGATTTATGTGGTGGTTGAGGAGCTTATTCCCGAGGCTTCGTCGGGCACTCACAGCAACCTTTCGACCATAGGGTTCGCCGCCGGATTCGCGTTGATGATGGCGCTTGATGTAGTGTTGGGGTAGATTTCCGCTTGCGGTAGGCATGAGTTCGGCTATTTTTTTGTAAATTTGCCGTCGGGAAGCGTTTTTTCCTAACGTGAAATAAACAGCGAGAATATGGAACATCTTGAAAACGACCAGCAATATTCCGGATTGACAGTCAATAGCGGCGTATCGCAGCCGCCGAGTGTCAACCCCTACTTGCGCCACCGCCGCAAACCCATGCCCACAGCAGCCGAACTGGTGGAAGGCATCCTGAAAGGCGATGTCACCCAGTTGAGCCGTGCGGTGACGCTTGTCGAGAGCACCTCTCCCGAGCATCAGTCGATAGCGCAAGAAGTGATAGAAAAATGTCTGCCTTATTCCGGCAATTCGCGTCGAATAGGCATCACGGGAGTGCCCGGAGCGGGAAAATCCACGTCGATTGACGTGTTCGGGCTTCATGTGCTCAAGCGTGGCGGCAAACTCGCAGTGCTTGCCATCGACCCGTCGAGCGAGCGCACAAAAGGGAGTATTCTCGGCGACAAGACGCGCATGGAGAAGCTTTCAGTTCACCCCGACGCATTTATACGCCCCAGTCCCTCCGCAGGGTCGCTCGGCGGAGTCGCACGCAAGACTCGCGAGACAATCGTGCTTTGCGAAGCTGCAGGCTACAATAATATATTTGTGGAAACAGTGGGTGTTGGGCAAAGCGAAACTGCCGTTCACTCAATGGTGGATTTCTTCCTGTTAATCCAGCTTGCCGGCACCGGCGACGAGCTTCAGGGCATCAAACGCGGAATTATGGAAATGGCCGACGGCATTGTCATTAACAAGGCCGACGGCGACAATATCAACCGCGCCCAGCTTGCGCAGGCCCAGTTCCGTTCGGCTCTCCATCTTTTTCCGCCCACCACTTCAGGATGGATGCCCGAAGTGCTCTGCTATTCAGGCTACTACGAATTGGGAATTGCCGAAGTGTGGGATATGATCGACCGCTACTTCGATTTCGTCAACGGCAACGGTTATTTTGAGCATAAACGCCGTCAGCAGGCACGCTATTGGATGTATGAGTCGATTAACGAGCAGCTGAAAAACAACTTCTACCGCAATCCCGACGTGGAAGCCCTGCTCGCCGACCGCGAACGGCTCGTGCTTGAAAACCGCCAAAGCTCGTTCATCGCCGCGCGCGACGTTCTCGACTTCTACTTCTCGCGCATCCGCAAATGAACGCTAGTTCGGGGTATAACTTAGCACAAATCCCAAGTGAGCCAAAGACGTGAAAAACGGCAGTAGATGTTGTGATTATGTGCAATTACAAAACCTGTCACGCAGTACGAATGGCAAGTGATTGAGGGGTAGTGCGTTTGGCTCTCTACCCCTCCGCCCTATCGGGCACCTCCCCTGCTAGGGGAGGATTTTATTTTACTTCCCTGTGCCTTGCACCGAAATCACGTTAATTGACATTTCGTCGTGGCTGACGATTTGACGCAAAACGAAGGAGGCCACCCGTTGGGGCGGCCTCCTCTTCTATGAGGGTGTTGACTTAGTCAAGAATTATTTCCACTTGACATCCCAGATTGCCACGCGGTCTTTGTTGGTGGTGGCTCCCGAGGGGCAGAGGTTGTCGAATTGGACAATCACATCCGTTCCCGTGCCGCCGGAGAATGTGTATTCATAGACGTTGGATTTGATGGGAGCGTCTTCCGTGACCGTCTCCTCGAGCATCTTCACCAAAGAGCCGCCGCTGGAGACAGCGTAGAGGGTCACTTTGAACTGAATCTTCGAGTCGGTGTAGGGTATGGCGTATTTGAATTTCATTTCAGAGAAGCCGCCGGGTATTTTCGGCGAAACGATAGAGCCCGGGTTGTTCTTGTTGCCTGTCATGCAAGCGGCGAGGACTGTCGGGTCGGACGAAATGAAGTGGAATGCGGGGTTGGAGCCCGGGTCGGCAGCCGAGCCGGAGAGGATGCACGAGAACACGGCTTTCCAACCTGAATCGGTGGAGTAGAACGTGTCGGAGGTTCCGTACTTGGAGTTTGCCTTTCCGCCGTTGAATGTGTTGAAGTCGGCGTAAGTCCACTCGTCAACAGGAGGCTCTGGACCCGGGTTGTCGCCTGATTTTGTGCCAACCACCACATTGTCGATGCAGATTGTCTTCGAAGCTGAAGAAGAGGAGGATGTGTAAACCCAGCCGATGTAAACGCCGTCGGAGAACGCGCTCAGGTCGAGGTCGCCCGATTTAACCCAGTCGGAGTAGCCCGACGAGGGCGATTCGGCGATAGTGGCGTTGAGTTTGGTCTTTGTGGCGGTTGTGGGATCAGCTCCTGAAAGCACATACACCTCGAGCTTGGAATCGCCCGAATAAGCGGATTGCGATTCGAAGTGGAGCACCTTGTTGGCGAGTTTCGACACAGCGATGGGCGGAGTGATAAGCCACGATTCGTAGCCGTCGCTGTCGGTGCCCTTGTAGGCGGTGCAGGCGGCGTAGGAGTTGCCCTGATAGGTTGTGAAGTACCAAGCCTTATTTCCGTGAACGGTTTTTGCCGACCAGCCGGTGAGTTGGCTGATGGCGGTCACTCCGTCGAATGTCTCGTTTATCGACGAAACGGGATCTACGGGAGTGAAAGGCGTGGGGTCGTCACCGCCTTCGAGGACATAGTCATCGACAGATTTGACGCCTGTTTGGCCGAAGTATTTCTCAATCGAGCCGTGGAGCTTCACTGCCTTGCCGAGGTTGGCGGGGTTGTCCTGTAGGTTGAGGGCCGCGCGGACGGAGCCGGCGGGAAGCTGGATAGGCAAGCACTTGTTGTAGTCGGTTTCGTCGGCAGAGGCGGCAATCATGATGTTAGAAGCCACGGAGGCGGGAACGGTGAATTTGGCACCATCAGAGATGGTCTTTCCGTCAATCCAGCCGACGATGTAGCCTGTCACCCAAGCGGTGCCGGTGGCTGTGCCGCCTTGAACTTGTGCCACATTGTAGGGCTTTTCTTTCGAGCCATCGCCGGGAGTCGTCGGGTCGCCGCCCGGATTTATGCCTTCAATCTTGAATTCCGACGTTGTGCCCTTGTTGCCGGTCACGCCGAACACACCCATGAATGTTTCGAGACGGCCGAGCACTTGGATTTCGCGTTTGAGCAGCTCGGGATGGTCCTTCAAGTTGCCGACTTCGCGGAACTTCGAGTCTTGCGGGAGGGCGATGACGAGGCACGATTTGATATCCTTCGTGTCGGGCGTAGCGCCGATGACGAGGGTGTTGGCCAAAGTTGTCGGGGCTTCCCATTCGATTTGGTCGTTAGCGGTGATTTCCTCCACTTCGGGAGCGACAGCACCAACGATATAACCTTTCACCCAGCCTGATGCGCCGGAGTTTTGAAGCTCGATGGCCTGATCGACAGAATAGGGGTTGTCTTCAGTTCCAGGCGTGAGCGTCGGGTTGCCGAAGTTCATGCAGTCGTCGATCGAGCGGAGCAGGAGCTGCCACTGATTGCTGTAGAAAGAGAGGATTCCCACCACATCGCCTTCGCCTTCGTTCACATCGGCGGTTTTAGGATTGTCGTAAGGCAAAAGTTGCGTGCAGAAGTTGGCATATCCTGAATTGCGAACGATGATAGTGGAGCCGTTTTCATCGACGAGGGTGCGGTTAGCGGTTACTTTTTGTTCGTCGGTGAAGCAGGCTTTGCCGTCGGCCTCTTGGAAATGCACTTTGTTGAAGCGAACGAGTTGCGATTGCCATTTGCGTTGACCGGCGGCGTCGTTGCCGAGGTCGGAAATGGTTGTGGTGATAGTGTCAACTTTCGAAGGCTCCGGGAGTCCGTTGAGCTCGGAGTGGGCCTTGAAGAATTCGAGAGGCATGAACGTGGCTTCCCATTCGTCGCGATAGACATCGGGGAATCCAAGCTGCTGAAGGCCGTTATACTTTCCAATCATCATGTCGGTGAGGTCGATGACGATTTCCTGCCCGATACGATATTGGTTGTACATCGAGTTGGCGTTGATTGACATGGCGAGGGCGGCTGTTTTGTCTTGGATGACGAGGCTCTTGTAGATGTTGCCGGCGGCATCCGACGAAATCACGCGTCCGGAGATGATCACGTGCTCTCCGGCCTCGGTCAGCTCGATAGTGTCGAGGTAGTTGTTGGCGTCGTTCCAATATTTTTCCTTGACCTCGAGGATGGTCGAGTTGGGGGTCTTTGAGGCTTGTGGCGCCTTCAGCACGGGGTTGTCAAAGCTGTCTTGACAGGCTGTGGCGGCGAGAAGCGCGCAAAGCGTTAAACCGAAAAATAATTTGATATGTTTCATTTTAAGACTGTTTTGACGGGTTATTTGTTAATGCGTTTGTAGAGCTTAGTCCTCACGTAGGAATCGCCGCCAGCCGAAATCGTGGCTTCGTCGTAAGCGCCGAACGACGACTTGTCGGTGAACAGACGCCAAGTCTTGTTCTTTTCAAGGTTGACAATATCTACGAAGCCCGAACCGTCGTAGGTCGGCGCGAGCTCCCATTTTTCGCCTTCGCTGGGGATGTTGGCATCGACGTTGAAGTTGTTGTAGGTGCCGGTCATGTAGTAGTAGCGTGAGCTGACAGCGTCCTGCATATAGACCACAGGGAAGTTATATGCCATTCCGGGCACTTCCGTGAGGATGAATTCAAGGTTTTCGTCGGCGTTCAGGTAGCCCGTTGTCGGGTCGATGCTGACGGGGGTCTGTCCGGGCCATCCGTAGGTCTTGCCGCTCGGGATGGGGGTCACGGCCTTGTCGCCGGCAACGATAATGTAGTGAGCGCCCGACTCGAAGGGCACGTTGTCGAAGTTGACAAGTTCGTAGGTGAATGTCTCGACAGGTTCTGGCGGTTGTATTCCGCTCGATTTGCCGACGAGGATGTCGTCGATTCCTATGGTCTTCGAGGCAGAGGATGTCGATGAAGTATAGACGAATGCGAGGTAGCCGACATCCATGCTTATGCCTGCATTGGAGAAGAGGTCGGGAATCGAGATGTCGCCGGTGTTGATAAATTCGCTTGTTCCGATTTGGGCGACGGGCACGGTGACTTTCTTGGTAGCCGTGGCGGGGTCGTCGGTGTCGATTAAATAGACGCCGAGCTTGGAGTCGCCTGTGTAAAGCTCTTGTGTTGCGAAGCTCAACACTTTTTCTGACATGTTCTTGAAGTCGAGCGGCGGGGTGATGAGCCAAGCCTCGTAGCCATCGACATCCGAACCCTTATAAGCGGTGCAAGCCGCATATTTGTTGCCGCTATACTCGTTGATGTACCAGTCTTTGTTGCCGTGGACCATGTAGGAGCGCCAACCGGCGAGCGCAGAAGAGGTGTCGTATTTGGCGTAAGCTTCGAAATTTTCTTCGAGCAGAGTTGTCGGGTCGAGCACTACCGGCGGGTTGGGGTCGATGTTGTCGAAGTCGCGTGCGTCGGTGCGGAAGCGCAACAACACTTGCCAGTCGCTACCGTAGTAGGATAGGATACCGAACACGCGGCCTTTGCCGAGGGGGAGGGTCTCGCCTGCGAAGGTGGCATAGCCGGAGTTGCGGACGATGATGGTGTTGCCGTCGGCATCGGAGATGTTGCGGTTGGCGGTGTTGGATCCGTCGGCGAAAGTGGCTTTTCCGCCATCCACGAAGTAAACGTCGGTAAGTTCGATAAGTTGCGACTGCAATTTACGCAATTCTTCGTCCGATGACTTTGCGGCTTTAATTTGAGCGATTGTGATGCTCTTCCTGGTGGCCTTTTCGGGGTCGGGAAGCCCGTTGAATTCCACGCGGCTGGCAAACTCGTCTTTGTCCATGAAGGTGATAGTCGGACCTCCGTTATACGTGCCGAGGGCTCCGATTTGCATCAGGCCGTTATACTTGCCGATGTAAGCGCCTTTAAGGCTGATGACCACTTCCTGGCCTAATTTGAACGATTCGGAGAGCGCGCTGTTGTTGACAGAGAAGGAAATCGCACCCGACTCGTCGGCGACGGTTATGGACTTGTAGATGTTGCCGGAGGTGTCGTCGGAGGTGACGATGCCCTTGATATATTCTTCGTCGGTGATTTCGGAGCCGGAGTTGGCGTCGCCAGTCCAGAAACGCTCCTTGAGGTCGGCAATGGTGGTGGTGGCTTCGTGTGCAGCCTCGGGGAGAACCACTGGCGGGCAGTCGAACTCTTCGTTACAAGAGGATAACGTCATGGCGGTCACTCCTGCAAAAATCAGCATGCTTATGTAAGATTTCAAATTTTTCATAATCTTTGATGATGAATTGTTTAACAATTTGGAATGACGGCATTAGAAACGCACTCCCACATTGAGGAAAATTCTGATTCCCTGGGAGTATTGATACTTGTTGGGGTAGCGTTCCATATCGTAGTTGGTGTAGTCGAAGCGTCCTTGCTGATAGCCGGTGGCCATCACCTTGCGGTTGTTAAGGATGTTGTTGACGCTAAGGTTGAAATTGAACGACGGGCCATTGCGCATATTGTAGATTTTGCCGATGGAGCAGTTGAGGAGGAATGCCGACTTGAGCTTGTCCTGAGTGCTGATGTCGATGATTTTCTCCTGGATGGCACTGATGTCGGAGGCTTGTTTCCAAAGCTCTGTTTTGGCTTCGTGACGCACGGGCGAAACCGACACATAGGCATCGTCGAGATAAGTAGCGTTGATGTTGAAGAACCAGGAGTGGGGGGCTTGCCAGTCGATGCCGAAGTTGACGGCGGTCTGAGGAGTGCCACCCACGAAGAAGTTCTTCAGATAGACTATCTGTGTGGTATCGGGCATGACGCCGTTTTCGTAAGAGCGGACACCTGTGGGACGGTTTTTGTAGCGGTATCTGCTGAAAGTGCCGGCAAGTTGGGCGGTCACCGAAGGGGTGATTTTGTAGGCCAAGCCGATTTCGATGCCTTTATGGACTTTGTTCACGCCGCGGAGCACGTAGTTCATGAACGTTGAATATTGGTCGTCGTAGAATGACGTGCGCTCGTTTTGGTCGTACATTCCGATCCAGTAGCCGGTGACAGCACCGCGGAAGCGGCGGAAGTTCCACACGTAGGAGATGTCGCCGCCGACGATGCGTTCGGAAGAAAGGCCGGAGATTGCGTCGTCCTTGATGCGCGGTGAGATGTAGGCGTATTCGAAGAGCGGGGCGCGGGTTTCATACTGGGCATTTGCTCTCAGATGGGTTCGGCCATTGATTTTGTAGGTTGCGCCGAGTTTGAGGGCGGCGTTGTCGAAGCGGTGGGTTTCGCCCTTGCCGTAAGAGTTCTCGGGCGAGCGGCCGTTGCGCATTTTTCCGTCGCGCTGGAATTGGGTGTACGACACTTTAAGGCCGAAGTTGACATCCCAGTGGCGGGTGTTGATGGTGTTTTGCAACCAAACGATAGCTTGTAGGGCGTTGATGTTGTAGTCGTAGCCGAAGCGGTCGCCTACGCCCACCTTGCGGTTGGGGTTGTTAAGGTCGTTCTGCATCATGTTGTCATTTCCCGGGAAGTCGCGCTCCGAGAAGTTGTCGACGTCGAGCCAGTATTCAGCGCCGAGGAGGTCGCGGATGGTTTTGTAGTAGGAAGCCTGTGTGTAGTTGACAATTCCGCCGCCTTGGATGGTCAGAATGTCGCTCACGCGTCGGCTTAGGCTCGAAGTGAATGTGAATTTGTTCTGGTTGGAGTGACGGTCCTCAAGGATATATGATGCTCCGAAGGTGTTTGTCGGGTCGAGGGTGTTGCACATATTGGTGTAGTAGAGTGCGTCCCAGTCGATTTGCCGTCCTTCGCCCTGCCGCCAGAGCTGTTCGTAGATGCTGGAGCCATTATCGACGAGCACTTCCTCACCGCCGATGGTTACGGTTTTGTCCTTATAGTAGGAGGGGAGATAGCGGTAGTAGTCGGGGCGGGGGTCGGCGGCGTTGCGCCAGTTGAGGGCCGACGAGGAGTATTCGTTGCGTCGGAACATCAAGGCAGTGTTGAGCGATGTCTTGATTGTCGGTTTCCAAATCCAGTTGAGGATTACGGTCGGGTCGAAGCTGTTGACGATTTTAGCGGAGCGCTTTTTGCCCTGATACCATCCCCAGTTAGGGTTGTAGAGGTTGTTGCCCGCGAGGTCGAAGGCTTCCTGATATGTGGCCGACGAGGTGGCGCGCTGTGTGGGCGCTCCCCAGGCGGTCAATGTGATAGTGTGATGGTTGTTGAACTCTTTCTGACCGGCTATGAACAGGCCGCCGGAGTTGTAGAATGTGCCGGGAACTATTCCTTCGTTGGCATAACGTCCAACGGCCGATACCATGTAGCCCCAGCCTTTTTTGTTGATGCCGGAGTTGTAGGTGACCATTGCGCGGTATTTGTAGTTGCCGTTGGTGAAGGCCAGCGAGCCGTTGAATCCCGGGGCTTGTTCCGAGGGGACTGTGCTGATGTTGTTGGCTCCCGCGAAGTCGGTGAACCCGAAGTTGGCGGGGTTGGTGGCGATGACGCTGGTTTTGTTGCGGAAAGCGCGCGACAGGCCGCCGTTTGAGAAATATCCGCCACGGGCGATGTCGTCGAGGGGAACACCGTTGATGTAGGTGGAGGCATACTCATTCTTCAGGCCGCGATAGGAGAATCGCATCGCCGAGAAGTTGTAGTTGGCGGTTGTGTAATATATGTCGTCGGTGGCACCGGAGAGAGTGCCGATTGACTGGGTGGAATTGTCCTCCTCGTCGAAGCTTTGGTCGAGCGGCAGGTCGGAATAGTCCTCCATGTCGTCGATTTCGTGGGCGATGCCGAGGTGGATTTTGCCCAAATTGACAACCTGGCCGTCGCCGATTTCCACTTCTAAGGTGGTTGAGGCGTAGCCGTAGTAGGAAACCACTACTTTGGTTTCACCCGGATTTGCATGGCTGATGCGGAAGTCGCCCGACGGACCGGAGACAACCATTTTGCCTTGCTCGGGCAGCGACACTGTGGCTCCCGCGAAGGGCGCCCCTGTCGATGAGTTGACGACTATGCCGGTCACGCCTGTGTCGGCCAACGCGGGCAAAATCGCCGTCAGCATGGAAAGCAGAAATAGTTTTATTCGCATAATTGTTTAAGGTTAATTTATTGTTTGATAATTATATATCGTGTAAGTAGATAACCCCCGAGTCGATATCGAAGTCCGTCAGCGACGCGAAAGTTGAGGATTATTTCCCAAAGGTACAATTTTTTGACGAAACGGCAACATTTTTTCGAAAAAAATTTCAAAAAACGGCGTTTCACGTTGCATTTTAAGTTGCATTTTCCATTGCGAAATGCCGAGGAAAAAACCTGCGATTGCCAGCAATGTGCTTTTCGATTATTATGCGAATTGGTTGTTTGACGACGGGGCTTGATTTTCAGCGCGATAGGAGAATGGGGTGAAGTTCTCCGTCTATGCGAGCACCCTGGCTGTAAATGACCGGGCGTCGCTCGGAAAATGAGCGACGCCCGGCAATTCGGGAAAGCGACCTTTACGATATTATTAGCCTTTTGTGCGGCAAAAAACAGCTTATAACGTCGCAAATTCTGCGACATAAATCGGCTCGCAGGTAAATTCCCGTGTTTTTGCCTATTTGGAGATGCGGGTTTATGGAGGTGATTCGTTAAATCCAGCAGAGCGCGGTGCGTGTGGGAATTTTCTCGCCGGAGTCGGCGAATTTGCGCAGCCGCTCGACAGAATCGAGGGCGAGCTGACGGTATCGGTCGGAAGCGGCGGTGTCGGAAGCGGCATAGACCGCCGTCAAAGCCAGCATGGTGAGTGCATGTTCGAGCAGTCGGCGAATCACGCCTTGGCTGTCCGACGTAATATCATCGGGCAGGCGCAGGGTGATGCTCATCAGGAGTGAAGCCGACGCGCTGTTGACGCTTTGCTGCGATGCGGCTTCGTCGTTGATCGCTGAGTCGGCGACGTGGGGGACCAGCAGGAGCGCGAGTTGTGCGAATGCCATTTTTGTGGCCTCGAGAATGGCCGGAGCGTGGTCGCGACCAAGCAGGTTGTCGGTTTCCGCGCTGTGGGTGCAGCGTTTAAGAGCGTCGAGCGCCAATGCTTGGTCAACGATTGCCTGTGCCGACAAGCTGAATGTGATTTCCGTTTTCATGTCGTTATTCTACTGAGATGGTTACCGATGCTTTAGGCTTGTCGGAAAAGCGGATGGTGTCGGTGGGGGTTGTCAGACTGCCGTCAACCCCGAAACGGCCTGTCAGGCAGCTGCTGAGGGTGACGAATGCGATTGCGCCGGCGAGGGCGATGTTGATGATCCTTACTGTTTTGTTCTTTTTCTTGAATTTCATTTTCTTGTGTTTTTTGAGGGTTTGTAAATAAGCCGCCTGACGAGCTTCACGGCGTAGGCCTCCGAGATAAAGAAGCGCGAAGCTTTCGATGAGGCCAGCACTCGGGTGAGCGCGTCGTTGTCGGAAAGGTTGCCTTCCGACGCTGATTTAAGCCGGTTGACGTGGTCGAGAATTTCCCTCATCTGGAGTGCTTTCAGCGAGTCGCCTTTGAGGGCTTCGGGATCGCGTCTCATCCGGCGGATTTGCCGGTAGGCGTAGTCGAATGTGAGATAGTAGTGGGGAGCCGGACTCAGCGAGGCTTCGAGAGCGATTTCAGCCAGCCGGAGTGGCCGCTTCTCGGCGCGGCGCCTGCCAATCACTTGGCTGGCGCTGGCGAGAAGGTCATGGTCGCGATTTTTTAGAAATTCTTTCATGCTGTTTTGATTTTAGTGGGTGAAACATTTAATCGAGACGTGTGCTTATGGTAATATTACCATTTCGTTTGCAAAATTACAACTATATGTGGGCGAAATCACCACCCACGATTTCAAAAATTTCATAATGCCGCGGGTGCCGCTTGGTTGTCGGCTTGTGTCGTTGCTGCGAGGCGTGCGGCTTTGTCGTCGCGGACGGAGCGGAACGAGTTGAAGGTTTCGAAGAGGTCGGCGAGCGCCACGACGGCGTTTTGGGTTTGCTGCCGGTAGAGGGTGGCCGACACGCCGGCCTGGGCCTCTTTGCCCTGCAGGGCGTCGGTTACGCCGGAGATGTCCTCGAACAGGCGCATCTCGAGGGCGAGAAGTTCGTAGGCTCCCACGTCGTTGCCGTTAGTGACCACCTGCTGAGGCCCGGGCATGTTGTGTTCGGGCTTGTAGGCTATGATTCCGTTGTAGGTTGCCCACGAGCTGACCACATCGTCCCACGTTTGGTTTTCGGGCTTTTGGTTTTCGGGGAAAAGGAGCACGCCTTTCGCCGACGACGACATGACGTGGTCGATGAGAGTGATCAGACGGTTGACGTAGCGTTGCTGGTCGATGACATCTTCGACGAACGAGTGGACTTCGCCGTCGGTGAGTGGGTAGAATTTGGTGACGTAGGGGTGGAAGTTACAACCTTCGTCGGCATCGACGATGTCGAGGATGTCGCCCGAAGGGCTGAGGAAATGGCATCGCCATATTTGAGCCACCTCCCATTTAGTGAAGATTCGTTCGTCGGCCTGCCGGGAACGGTTTGCCCTGCGTATCGCCGGCTCTTGGCTTGCGGCCACGGCGTAGTATTCGCCAGTTTTCGGGTCGTGACAGCGGAGGCGTTCGAAGCCGTCGAGAGTCCACACCTCATAGACGCGACATTTGCCGTCGGCGGCGTGGAAGAACGACTCGTCGTTGACGAGCGACAAGCCGAAGATGTCGGCCATAGGCGGCGGCGACGCTTGAGCGTAGATGTTGCGTAGGCGCATGGCGCGGCGGCGGTCGGAGTGGGAGAAACGGCGCATGACTTCGGTGAGGGAGATGTCGGAGAACGAGCCGATGATTTCGATGTCGTTGCCGCGAGGGTCGATGGTGGGGTTGACGAAGAAGCACGTGGGGTTGACGTTATCGACGGTCACTGTCGGGGTGTGGAGGCTGCCGACATGCTGCACTGCAGTGCCGGAGATGAGGAATTCCTCAAGCAGGCGGCAGTCGAGTTCGTCGAGTGAGTTGATCCGGTGAATTTTGGCGATTTCGGGCGAGATGTCGTTACTGCGCAGGTCGGAACGGAATTTTCCGACGACGCTTTTCACCAAGCGTCGGATGAGGTTGTTCGTGAGCGGTTGCTTTCCGCTGCGCATGGCGAGGTCGAGTTCGCTGACCACCGAGCCGTCGGGCAGGCTGACGGGGTCGTCCCATTGACGGCCGTAGGTGTAGCGTTTGTATCGTTCGCGTCGGCGGCGGAAGTCAGCGGCCGACGACCACGCTTCGTAGGCTTTGCGGAGGAGCTCAAGCCCGTTTTGGCTTCCCACGATGGGAAATTCTTGTGGTTTCGGTTTCATTGCAGGGGGTTGAATACGTATTTCGGAATGGTGTCGAGGGCGCTTGAGTCGAACACAAATGTGCCGTCGGCGGGTTCGGTCACAGCCGATGCCGCCGTCACCGTCGGCGAACTTATGCCGTCGGGGATGGAGTAAAGGCTTACTTTCCTATCAGGGAGGATGAAGGCCACGGGGGCAGTCGAGCGGCTTTGCGAGAACGGGTTGGTTTGCCGTTGCAGCAATTTGGCGGCGCTGCTGTCGGCCGCATAGATGGGCACTGCCGGCCGTTCCCATCCTTCAAGGGTTATCGAAAGAAGCCGAAGGCAGTTGTCGGGGAGGGTGGCTATGGCTGAGCCGTCGCCGCAAGGTTCGATGGTGATTGCGGAGGCTATGTCGGTGATTGCCAGCATACTGATTGGAGCCTCGTCGAGCAGTCGTGCGTACCAAGCGCGGATTTCGTCGATCAGAAGGGAGTCGAGGTCGATGCCGTCGCGGCGCGAGGCCGCGTGGTCGGAGCGCAGGGGCTCGTAACCACGCAGCAGGCGCCAGCGGCTCAACATCGCTTCGGTGGATAGTGAGAGTATCATTGCCGTTGGCCGATGTGGGAGGGTTAGGAATTCGACTGTTCGGAATCGTCGGGTTCGACGGCCACCACTTTCACGTGTGCCGAAGGATAGCGGAGCACGAGGCAGCTCGCTTCGGTAACAACCACGGCGTCGGTGTTGCGGATGCCCGACTTCTTCAGGTCGAGGCGGTCAGCGCGGAACGGCACATGGCAATACTTCTGGATGAAGTTGGGGTCGATGATGAAACCGTCGTTGTAGTGGTTGCACTGGTCGAAGATTTCGGAGTGGAGCACGTAGAGAGTGCCGAATTTAGAGCGCAGTTCGTCGAAGTCGATGCCCCAGTGCGTCACTTTGTCACCCGAGGAGATGACTTTGGTGTAGTCGATTTTGTTGAGAGCCTCGATTAGCCCTGTTCCGCCGATGAGGATTTTGCGCGACGATCCGGCATTGCCGGTGAAAGCCGACTTGGTCATTTCGACGATATTGTCCTGCGAGAGAGCGCCGCGGGTGTAGGTGAAGGTGCGGTCGGTTTGGTCCCAAATGCCGCCTGTGAGAAACACTTCGCCGTGTTTGCGGTTGTCGGTGAATCGAGCCATTTTGCCGAAGAGGAAGTTTTTCTCCATTCCGAGCCTCATGTCGATGATTGCCGACTCTTCTTGGTCGGAGAATCCCCAACCCACTTCTTTGTTGGCGATTTTCTGGAAAGTGCTTTGCTCCACTTGGGTCTTGAACACTTGGCAGTAGTTTTGCCGTTTGACGGGCAGGGCTTCGAACTGGGCGGTCTGCACGTCGAGTTCGGTAGCGGCGCGTCCCATGCGGACGAGTTTGGTGCCTTCCACAAGCGAGGGTACGACCGTCTTTCCCGATACGGACACGTACGGGCCATTGACGGCGATGACGTTGATTGTTCCCTCGTCGTCGTCGCGGCTCACGACATAGAGCACGAGCGACCCTTTGCGGCTTCCGTCGCGTTCGTAGCCAGCCACTGTCGGGACGAGAATGGTTTCCGACGGTTCGAAGATGAGGGGATCGGCCACGTTAAGCGCAGCGGTGGGGTAGAGTCCGCTGCCGCTGTCGGTGCGGGTGTAGTCGTCGGTGAGGGTCGATTCAATCGGTTTGGTATCGACGGAATAATAATCGACGATCATGCTTCCGCACTTTCGTGCGCCGCCCCAGCGTGAGAGTTGGTCGATGGGGGTGGCCATCGGGCGGATTTTGACGATACGCTCGTCGATTTCATTGCGGAGTAGTGTCGGCGACCCTTCTCGGGTAAGTTCGGTGGTGAGCGGTTCGCCCACGACGTGGCTGCCTCCGTTTGTGCCGGCCACAAGTGCGAAGGCGAGCGTGCCTGATGTGCCGTGTTCGCCCAGACCGAAGATCACACAAAGTGCGGCAACGATGAGAATGACAAGGATGCCGTAGTCGGATGCGAAGAATTCGCCTACGAGTTTAAGCGTTTGCTGAAGTTTTTCTTTGATTTTTTCCATTTTGTTAAAGTTTAAAGTTGAGGGGTTAATGTTGAGAGGTTAAAGGGTAAAGTTGAAAGTTGAGAGTTGAGAGGTTAAAGTTTGAACGAGGAATGATTAAAGGCTGCTCGAATGATTGATTGTTCTGCTGCTCGAATGTTCGAAATAATTATGCATTGTACATTATGCATTATGAATTGTGCATTATCACGAGCCTGACCAAGCGTTTGGACGCGTTGACGAAAGGAATTCGGCTGAATAGTCGGAGGTGACATCGGCGACATTGTCGGGCGATGCTGCCGGACGGCGCATTTCGAGTTGGATTCGTTCGTTGCGGCCGCGGAGATAGCCGCGTTCCTCGGCTTCGGCGAGCCGAGCCTCCTGGTCGCCGGTGTCTGTTGTCGGTTGGAAGTGGGCGGAAAAGGCTTCGTCGGCGGGAGTGCCGGAAAGGAGGTCGATGATGTAGTGTCCCACGCGCCTGTCGAGCGAGGCAATACGCAGCACATCGCTCAGTGTGGGCAGTTGTGGCCGGTCGGTTTCTTCGTTCTCGTCGGCGAGAAATTTTCCGCTATCTTCGGCGGGATCGGTTGCGGTTTCGTTTTTCTTCCCATCGCCGGCCGAGTCGTCGGCTTGCGGTTGTCCGTCTATTGCCGGCACTGGCGGCATGTCGGGGGGTGGTGTGGTGGTGGAGTGTTGGGGTTCGTTCATAGTTTTGTTAATTAATGGAGTGAAAAAAGATGCGTCTCGCGAGAATGTGGCATCAAACACGATGCAAAATTACTGCCGTCGCCGGCCCGTTTTCTGCGATAATGTCGCAAAATGGAAAAAACGTCAAAATAAAACTACGAAAACAGCATAAAAAACGGATCACTTGCATAAACCTGTGTCGCCGAATAAACAAAAACAATAAAAAAGTCGCGACATCGGAACATATACATATTCCCTGTTACCTTGTCCAAAAACAACTCACACTGCTCATGAACTGGGGCGAAGCTGTATAATATCCAATTTTAAGTTTCGGCTTTATAACAAGATG
>CADBML010000159.1 GCA_902795825.1 uncultured Bacteroidales bacterium | reverse complement strand
TGAGCCGGGGAGAGCCCGGCGATGAGGAGAGCCGCGGAGCGTCAAAGCCCCGCGGCTCTTTTTTTGCATCCTCCCGCGTCAAATAGAAAATATAGAGAAAATAGAGAAAATAGAGCTTATAGATAATATAGAGCTTATAGAGCATTTAGGTTGACTTGTTTTCTCTGGGGCGTGGCGGCTATTCCATAAGTTTGCGGTAGCGCCGGCGTGGAGGTTCTTTTCCTCCGTTGTGGTCGCGTTTGAACTGCTCGTAGTCGGAGTATGAGCCTTCGAAGAACACAACCTTACCATCTCCTTCGAATGAGAGAATATGAGTGGCGATTCGGTCGAGAAACCAGCGGTCGTGGCTGACGACTACGGCGCATCCGGCAAAGTCGTCAAGACCTTCTTCGAGCGCACGAAGAGTGTTGACATCTATGTCGTTGGTCGGTTCGTCGAGCAGGATTACGTTTCCTTCTTCTTTGAGAGCCATGGCGAGGTGGAGACGGTTGCGCTCGCCGCCTGATAATACGCCGATTTTCTTCTCTTGGTCGGCGCCGGTGAAGTTGAACCGAGAGAGATAAGCGCGTGCGTTCATGTCGCGGCCTCCCATACGGAATGATTCTACGCCTTGCGAAATCACTTCATAAACAGTGCGGTCGGGAAGCAGGTCGTGGTGAGTTTGGTCAACATATGCGATTTTGACTGTTTCGCCCACTTCGAATGTGCCCGCATCGGGCTTTTCCTGCCCCATTATAAGGCGGAATAGGGTGGTCTTGCCTGCTCCGTTCGGCCCGATAACACCAACAATGCCGTTTGGCGGAAGGGTGAAACTCAGGTCGTCAAAGAGCAATTTGTTGCCGAATGATTTTGAAAGACCGTGAGCCTCAATCACTTTGTTTCCAAGACGCGGACCGTTAGGGATGAATATTTCAAGCTTTTGTTCGCGTTCTTTTTGATCCTCATTGAGCAGTCGGTCGTAGGAGTTCAGACGGGCTTTCCCTTTTGCCTGTCGAGCTTTAGGAGCCATTCTGACCCATTCGAGTTCGCGTTCGAGTGTTTTCCGTCGGCGGCTTGCCTGCTTTTCCTCTTGTGCCATGCGTAGCGTTTTCTGTTCGAGCCATGAGGAATAGTTGCCTTTCCAGGGGATGCCTTCGCCTCGGTCGAGTTCAAGAATCCAACCGGCCACATGGTCGAGGAAGTATCGGTCGTGAGTGATTGCGATAACCGTACCGGGATATTGGTTCAAGTGTTGTTCGAGCCAGTCGATTGATTCTGCGTCGAGGTGGTTGGTGGGTTCGTCAAGAAGCAGTATGTCAGGTTGCTGGAGGAGCAGGCGACAAAGAGCTACGCGACGACGTTCACCGCCTGAAAGCGTTGCTATGGGTTGGTTGTCGGGAGGGCATTGGAGCGCGTCCATTGCACGTTCAAGGCGTGAGTCGATGTTCCAAGCGTCGGCGGCGTCGAGTTTGTCCTGCAACTGGGCTTGGCGATTAATAAGCGCGTCCATCTTGTCGGGGTCGTCGAGCACGTCGGGGTCGGCAAAAGCCCCGTTTACCTTGTCGAATTCGGCAAGCAGGTCCATGATTGGCTTCACACCTTCGCGAACAACGTCGATTACAGTCTTTTCGGGGTCGAGTTTTGGCTCCTGTTCAAGGTAGCCGACGGTGTATCCCGGTGCGAAAACCACGTTGCCCTGATATGATTTCTCCACTCCGGCGATGATTTTCAGCAAAGTGGATTTGCCCGAGCCGTTAAGGCCGATGATTCCGATTTTTGCTCCGTAGAAGAAAGAAAGGTATATGTTTTTGAGAACTTGCTTTTGGGGTGGAAAAATTTTGCTCACGCCCACCATGGAGAATATGATTTTTTTGTCGTCGGACATGGGGAAAGGAGTTAGGAATTAGGAGTTAGGAATGAGGAGTTGGGAGTTAGGAATGAGGAATTAGGAATGAAGAATGAGGAGTTGGGAATTAGGAATTAGGAATGAGGAATTAGAAAATGAGGAATTGCGAAGCGATTGATGACGTTTTGAAGCGAATGTCGCCCACTGGGCGGTTCGCGATGCCTCAGGCATCAAAACTTTCATCAATGAGGAGTCGCTAATTATTTATGGCCCTTCTGAGGGGCGTATTTGACTGGATAACTGCAGCGGGTGCGGCCTTCGGCAATGTTAGCGAGTTTCTTGCGGATAAATTGCTTGCGAAGGATGTTTATGCGGTCAACATAGAGAATTCCTTCAAGGTGGTCGAACTCGTGCTGAACTATACGCGCGAGGAAGCCGGTCATCTCTTCTTCGTGGGCATTGAAATCTTCGTCGAGCCATTTGAGGAGGATGTGTTCCACGCGAGTGACGGGTTCGGAAAGTCCTGGCACACTGAGGCAACCTTCGTCGCGGGTGACGAGATCGCCTTCGAGAATGGTCAATTCAGGATTGACAATAACGAGTTTACGGTCCTTACATTCGGGATTGTGTTCAGCGGCGGGGTCGGCGTCTATGACGATCAGGCGGATGTTTTTGCCGATTTGGGGCGCGGCAAGACCAACGCCGTCGGATTCGTACATGACGTCGAACATATCGTCGACTAATTGTTTCAATTCGGGATAGTCGGCATCAATGGGGAGCGACTTTTTTCGGAGTACGGGGTGTCCGTAAAGGTAAACGGGCATTTTCATGCTTTGGAATGGTTATATTGTTTGCTTTGAAGATAATCGTTAAGGATAATAGTGGCGGCGATTTGATCGACAGCGGCTTTGTTGCGCCGAGCCATTTTAGGCATTCCCGAGTCGATCATGGCTCGGTGGGCGATGGCCGATGTAAACCGTTCGTCGAAGAACACGATTGGGATATCTGGAATTTGTGCCTTCAAGCGTTCGATTCCCGGGCGGATGTAGCGCATCGATTCCGATTCCTCGCCTCGCATGGTAGTGGGAAAGCCTACGACGATGGTATCGACGGTTTCGGCGGCGACGTAATTCTTGACAAACTCCACGAGCTTGGCTGTCGGCACGGTAGTCAGGGCGTTGGCCACGATTTGAAGGGGGTCGGTGACCGCAATTCCGCAGCGTTTGCGTCCGTAGTCGATGGCGAGAATCCTGCCCATAACAGTTTATAGAAAGCCTCTTTATTTTTTCAACGACAGTTTGCGGAAAGTAATATAGCGGTTATATAGGAAATTGGCAATGGTATAGACCACCATGCCTATGAGCGTAGCCACACCATAACCGCCGAAAGTGAATCCGCCAATAGTCCAAGTCATGTCGCCGAGAGGCGTACATTCGGTGAGCAGCCACACAGCGGCGAGCTGGACGAGGTAGCATGGCAGGAAACCTATAAGAAACTTGACGGCTTCGGCCACATATCCGTTTCTTGATTTGAACACCCATTTTTTGTTCCAAAGGAAAGAGTTAACCACGCCTGCGATGTAGCCGATGGCGTTAGACACCCATGGGTTTATCCCGAGGATAGCCTTGCAGACGAATATGACGACGATTGTGACGATGGTGTTCATCACCCCGACGATGCCGTATTTTACGAGTTGAACTAAAGTTTTGCCTTTTTTCATTTGGCTGATTTTAAGGATTTAAGGTGATGCCGGCAAACGTCGTTCAAACAACATTTGTCGCATTGTGGCCGTTGAGCCTTACAGACGTAGCGGCCGTGAAGGATAAGCCAATGATGGGCTTTTGGAATGATTTCTTCGGGTATGTGTTGGCAAAGAGCCCGTTCGGTGGAGAGGGGCGAGCGACTGTTGGTGGTCAGTCCGATGCGTTCACTGACACGAAACACGTGGGTGTCGACCGCCATCGTGGGTTTGCCGAAATTTACAGCCAGAATCACGTTTGCAGTCTTGCGGCCAACGCCGGGCAGCGAAACAAGGCTGTCGAAGTCGGCTGGGATTTCGCCGCCAAATTTTTCGGTGACGATTTTAGCCATTTCGACAAGATGCGCCGCTTTGCTGTTGGGGTAAGTGACCGACTTGACATAACTCAACACCTCATCGACCGACGCGGCGGCCATTTTCTCCGCTGTGGGGAAGGCTTCGAAAAGGGAAGGGGTGACGATGTTTACTCGCTTGTCGGTGCATTGAGCCGAGAGAATCACCGCCACGAGAAGTTGGAACGGCGATTCGAAATGAAGTTCGGTTTCCGCTACCGGCATAGCCGCCTCGAAACGTGCGATTACTTCCTTATAGCGTTGTGCGGTGGTCATTTCGGAGAACGAGGAATTAATAGAAAGCCCCTTTAGTGTGCGCTTTTAAACTCGTCGAGGAATCGGGTGTCGTTTTCGGAGAACATACGAAGGTCCTTGACGCGATATTTAAGGTTGGTGATTCGTTCCACGCCCATTCCGAGAGCATATCCTGAATAGATTTTGCTGTCGATGCCGCAGGCGTCGAGCACGTTGGGGTCCACCATGCCGCATCCGAGGATTTCCACCCAACCGGTTCCTTTGCAGAAAGAGCAGCCCTTTCCGCCGCAAATGTTGCATGAGATGTCCATTTCGGCCGACGGCTCGGTGAACGGGAAGTAACTTGGGCGCAGGCGGATCTTGGTGTTTTGACCGAACATTTCTTGAGCGAAATAGTGGAGCGCCTGACGGAGGTCGGCGAACGTGACGTCTTTATCGACGTAAAGGGCTTCGATTTGGTGGAAGAAGCAGTGGGCGCGAGCGGAGATAGCCTCATTGCGATAGACGCGGCCCGGGCAGATGATGCGGATTGGCGGCTGAGTGTGTTCCATCACGCGCGACTGCACTGAAGAAGTGTGCGTGCGGAGGAGCACATCGGGATTGCGTGCTATGAAGAACGTGTCCTGCATGTCACGAGCGGGGTGGTCGTCGGCGAAATTCAACGAAGAAAATACATGCCAGTCGTCTTCTATTTCCGGACCTTCGGCGATTGTGAAGCCGAGGCGGGAGAATATTTCGACGATTTCGTTTCGGACGAGCGACAGCGGATGCCGTGTTCCGAGGGGCAACGGCGAAGCCGTGCGCGTGAGGTCGATGTCGAGATCGTCGTCGGTTTTGTTGGCGATTGCTTCGCGGATTGAGTTGATTTGGTCGGTCGCGAAAGATTTGAGTTCGTTGATGGCGGGACCGACCTGGCGTTTCATGTCGGCAGGCACGGAGCGGAATCTGTTGAACATGTCGCTGACAGCCCCTTTTTTCGACAGGTATTTGATGCGGAGTTTTTCCAGTTCTTCGGCGTTTTCCGCTTTGATTTTAGAGAGTTCTTCTCGAAGTTGTCTTATTTCGTCAAGTAAAGTCATATCAAAAACGTTATTAAAACTTACAAAGTTACCAAAAAATCGTGATTAATCGTAAATTTTGTGTTACTTTTGTTTTCGAAATGCCAGTATTTGAAGAAAAAATAGCGGAATGCATAGCCAGCCGAGGGCTTTTTGCCCCTCACGAGCGCATAGTAGTGGCCTTTTCCGGCGGCGCGGATTCGACGGCGTTACTGTCGGCTTTGTCGAAATTGGGCTACGAATGCGTGGCTGCGCATTGTAATTTCCACCTCCGCGGCGCGGAGTCGGACCGTGACGAAACGTTTGCCCGCAGCATGGCCGCACGCCTTGGGGCAAAATTCTTCGTGAAGGATTTCGACGCTTCGGGATATGCCGTGGAGAAGAAGATTTCAACAGAAATGGCCTGCCGCGACTTGCGCTATGAGTGGTTTGGCCGTCTCTGCGAAGAAGTCGGCGCGAAGGTTGTGGCCGTCGCCCACCATGCCGACGACAATGTCGAGACTGCTCTGCTCAATCTGTTTCGCGGCACTGGCATCGCAGGATTAAAGGGCATGCGTTATTCCCGTCCTTTGTCGGCAGAAAGCGATGTGAGGGTTGTGCGGCCCATGCTCGATGCCAGCCGAAGCGAAGTCGAGGAATATCTCTCTTCGGAAGGTCTTGGCTATGTGACCGATAGCACTAATCTTGAAAACGATTTTATGCGCAACCGCATCCGCAACGTAGTGTTGCCGGCAATAGAGAAAGAGTTTCCCGATGCGCGACATGGCATTGCCACAACAATTGCGAATCTTGCCGATGATTACGGACTGAATGTCAGTGTGTTGTCGCATTATATAAAAGATTGTTTCAATGAAAAAACAGGAAGGCTTAGGCTATTGTTAATCAACGATATGTCGATAGTCAAAGCCGTAACCGCGGCTGTGGCAAGTCGCTACGGTTTCAGCCGCCAGCAAGCATACGACATGACGCAAACTCATCAGCCAGGATGCCGTTTCGAGTCGAAAAAAGCAATAGCGGTGGTTGATAGAGCCGACATCGTGTTTACGATGCGTGATGCTGTGCCGAGTGTCCTTGATGTGGTGGAATTAAAATTACCTGGCGAGACACACTTGCCCGACGGGAATGTCATAGAGACAACATTTGTGACACGCGACGAAGTGAAGTTCACTCGCGACGGCTCGACGGTTTATTTCGATGGCGATGTGTTGCACGAAGTGTCGCCTCTGAAGATGCGAAGATGGCAAGAAGGTGACCGCTTCCGCCCGTTCGGAATGGTCGGTTCGCGTCTGTTGAGCGACGTTTTCACCGATTTGAAACTCAATGAGATGGAAAAGCGTAGCGTATGGCTTTTGACTGATTGCGTAGAACGAATCCTTTGGATAGCAGGCATCAGGGCCTCAAATCATTTCCCGATTACTTCCACCACTTTAAGCATTGTCAGGATTCGAGTAGTAAAGTAAAACGCCGAAACAAATTACTTCCGGCGTTTTGTTTTATCAGGCGATAGTTTAGTTTATAAGTTGATGTGTAGCGTTGCACCCGCCATTATCCACAGCCGCGGTTGCGCTACGCCGCCGAGGTCGTAATAAGCGTGGTTGGTGATGTTGTCGGCCTGCAGATAGATGTCGAAAAGACGGTCGCGCCACGTCAGTTTACAATCAATTTTTGTGTAAGGGTGGAAGCCATTCATGCGTTGTTGCCATCGAAGCGCCCACGAAGCCGACAGTTTGCCGACGATTCGGTGGTCGATGCCGAGCGTGACTTTGTGGCGCAAATATTCGAGCGCATAAAGCGAACGATAGATGGGTTGGGTTGTGGAATGGCTTTGGTGGATATAGGCGTAGCCGACTTTTACATCGGCGACAAACGGGTCGCCGCCGAAGATTTGCCGGAAGTTGGCCGAGGCGTCGATCGAAACGCCCGCATTGTCGAGCTTGCCAATGTTAAGGGCATGGTAACGAGTGGCTTCGGCCGACTCAAAAACCCAGTCGATCATGTCATGTCCGTGGCTAAAGAATCCTTTTGCCACCACCTCGATGCCGTTGCTTCGGTAGCGCGCGCCGGCGTTGAACGAAGAATTACGTTCGGGTTTGAGTGCGGTGTCGCCAATTTGGACAGCGTTTGCGGCATAAAGGTCGGTGAACGTGGGCATACGGAGCGCTTTGTTCCACGAAGCGAACACCTTCCATCGGCTGTCGGGACGAAAAGCGATGTCGATACCCGGATAGAAGTGGAAGTCGTTGTCGAGCGAGGAATTGCGATTGGCAAGTACGCCGGCCGAGAGAGTGAAACCTTTATATATGAAATTGTGCTCGAGGAAGATGCTGGTGTTGGTGCGGAACGCTTTATGGTCGTAGGCTCTGTCGGTGCCGGAAATCGGCTTTTGGTGGGTTTCGTCGAGCAAACGACCGTAAGCGGTTGAGAGGATCTGTTCCTTTCGCAAGTCGAATCCTACGGCAGTCTTTCCTGCAATCCACGGGATGAACGCGTTGACCGAAGAGCCATAGACATCGAGATGGTGGTAATTCTCGCCGGCAGCCGCGCCAGCCATTCCCTTGATGAGTTGATAGTGGTCGAGGAAGCGGTTGTAATAGACCGACGGCTCGATTTCGATTCCGGCGGGCAGGTCGTTGACGGTGGCCTTGAGGGAAACGATGTCGTGCTCGGTGCTCTCGTACTGGTTGTCGAACTTTGGGGAATAGAACGTGTTGGCGCCATAGTGCTGGATGGCTGTGCCGGCCTGCCAGTAGAGATAGAGGTGGGGCACTTCCCAACCGCCGTCGTGGTAGAAATGAAATTTCTCGAATCCGGAGTTAAGCCTTCCGTCAGCACTGCGTGAATAGCCGTCGGAACGGTCGTAACCGCCCGACAATGAGCCGAAAACCGTCTGCCTGCGGTTTGTGAGGCTAATGCGTCCGGAGCCGCCGGCTGTGCCGTATGAGCCGCCGCGGAGTGTGGCTTGAAGTCGGTTTTCGGAGGCCTTTCGGGTGACGATGTTTATCGCGCCGCAAAAAGCCGACGAACCGAACAGCCGCGACGATGCGCCTTCCAGCACTTCAATGCGCTCAATGTCGGAAATGTCAACAGGGAAGTCGGAGGCGTTATGACCCGTCTGCGGATTGGAAATGTTCACCCCGTTGAGCAGGATGGTGATTTGGTCGAATGTGCCTCCGTTGATTGAGATGTCCGTCTGTACTCCGAAGCCACCGCGCTGACGGACATCGACGCCCGTGGCCAGTTTTAACACGTCGTTGAGGGTGGTCATCGCCGCCCGATGAATATCCTCGCGCGTGATGACTCCAACGATTTTCGCCGCCTGCGATTGCGTGAGCGGCGCTCGGGAGCCTGTCACTACCACCTCGTCAAGGTCGGCCGCCACGCTGATTGTGGCGCTGTCGGAGGGCAGGGTGGGGCGTGTGCTGATTGAGTCGGCCTTGGCGTAGGTCAAAGTCGAAACAGCCAGCACGCCTATCGACACTGCGCGTCCGAGGCTGGAAAAGATGGCGTAGTTGTTGCGGCTGAATTTCTTGAACCGCAGCTCCCGTCGCTTGTTGAATTCTTTTTTTAGCATAAAACTTGGAAAATTTGGTTATCGCCTGATAAAACCATCGGCAAAGTTAGCCAAAATTGGCGGAAAATCGCTACTTTTGCAGGATAAAAAGCAGAAAGCTGTGGCCGACACCTATTCGACATTGTCAGCCCCGTCAGTGGGCATATATAAGGAGAAGATGAGCAAATTCATGTCGTTTGCCCATCCTGTGGAGTCGTCGGCCGAGGCGAAGGCTATCGTTGCCCGATACCGCAAGGAGTATCACGACGCGCGCCATGTGTGTTGGGCCTATATGATTGGCGCAGCTCGAACGGAATTCCAGTCGAACGACGACGGCGAGCCATCAGGCACGGCAGGCAAGCCCATTTTAGGCCAAATCAATTCGTTCGGATTGTCGAATGTGGTGATTGTCGTGGTGCGTTATTTCGGCGGGATAAAACTCGGCACGTCGGGACTTATAGTGGCTTACCGCGAGGCGGCCCGTGAGGCTATTATGGCGGGAGAAATCGTCGAGCGTCACGAAATGGCTGAAGTTGATTTCACGTTCCCCTACTTGTCGATGAACGACGTTATGCGTGCGGTGAAAGACCCTGACGTGAGGATACTGTCACAGGTATTTGACAACTCCTGCCGGATGCGCATAGAAGTCCGCCGCGACTATGAGGAGCGGATCCGTGAGCGACTGTCGGACATCGACGGAGTGTCGATTAATGCATAAGCACAATGCATAATGCATAATGCATAATTAAGCTCCTCGACGTGTGTGAAATGACAAAAGAACAGATTGTTTCGTTGGCGTTTTTTAGAACACTTATTTGTTTTTGACATGAATGGCCATGAACCATCGATGATGCTCGGCAAAGTTTTTAAGTGCAAGTCGCTTGAAAAGCGGTGCACGGTGGCGAAGGCATCAAAACCTTTGCCAATTGGTCATGTATTATTAAATAATTAATGGTAAATTGCTGATAATTTATGCTTTAATAAATAATACGGCCGACAACTGATTTTTTGACTCTTATTTATTCTTTCCTGACGGTTCGCAAAAACAAGGCACAGGGACTGAAAAATCCCCATGCCTATATTATTGCGAAAGCCGCGCTTCGCTAAAAAATCACAAAATTAGATTTGTGCTATTTCACGACAATTTTACTGGTTGACCGCGCCGAGCGATTTCGACGATTTGGCCGACAGAATTTTCCGCCGTCGTGGGATCGTTATAAGCGCGATGACGCTTAAGCG
>CADBML010000158.1 GCA_902795825.1 uncultured Bacteroidales bacterium | reverse complement strand
CGAATACCGCAAACGACTGAAGTAGTCTTCCACCCAAAAACGCATTTCCCTCGCACTTTACCATGGGAGAATGGCTTTATTTGAGGGGCATGAATCAGCAAAAACATACTTTTCGCCTCGTAAGTAAGAAAAGTTCAATTTTTTTGTTGTAAATTTGTGGGATAATGCACCACGCTATGCTGAAAAAATTATTTTTATCGATTATAATTGCGGCCGTGGCAATAGCTACGGCAGGCTGCGGAGGCGACGAGCCTTCGAAAAGTACCACACGCCGCACCGTCCTCGTCTATATGGTTGCCGCGAACTCGCTTGGAGCCGCCGGCCGCGACTATGCCGACATCGCCGAAATGCAGGAAGGCGTTAAAAAAGGCATGAACGACTGCCGCCTGCTCGTCTATCACAATTCGATGGACGAGGCTCCTGTCCTGAAAGAAATCACGCCTTCCGGCATAAAAGTCCTCGCCGAATATTCCGACGGTGAATACTCCACTAGCATGTCGCGCATGAACGAGGTGATTGCCGACGCAAAGCGTATGGCGCCGGCAAACGACTATGGGCTCATCCTTTGGAGCCACGCCTCGGCATGGGTCGAGCCTACAATCGACGCTGAAGGAAAAACAAAGTCGTTCGGCAGCGACCGCAACCGAGAGATGTCGATTCCCAACCTCGCCAAAACGCTGAAAGGCAAAGGGTTCTCGTTCATCTACTTCGACTGCTGCTATATGGCGAACGTAGAATCGGTTTACGAACTCCGCAACGCGGCCGACTATATCGCTGGCTCCACGATTGAACTGCCAGCCGACGGAATGCCTTACGACCAAAACATTCCATTGTTCTTTGAGGATACGCCCAATCTGAAAAAAGCCTGCGAGAACACCTTCAACTATTACAATTCGCTCGACACCCAAATCCGCCGCACCTGCACAATGTCGCTCATCGCGACATCAAAGCTCCCCGCGCTTGCCGAAGTGTGCCGCCGCATCTACGCCCTCCGCACGCCATTGTCGGAAGACTTCGACCCGCAACGGTTTCAAACCGGCGACAAGCCCTGCCTGTTCGACCTCGCACAATATATGCACGCCCTCGACGCAGGCGGAAACAACTCCATGGCATTGGTCAACGCCCTCTACGACACTGTGCTCTACGAGGCCCACACCAAAAGCATTTGGGCCGCTATCGACATCTTCGAAAACTGCGGGCTTTCATGCTATATCATCAACCCCGCCGACGGCGTGGCTTACCGCGGCTACAACGACCTGCAATGGTGGACCGACGTCGCCTCGGCAGCTTATTAAATTACAACCGATATGATTCAAACTCAAGACATATTCCCCGTCAAAGTCGCCACGACCGACTCCATTCCAGTCGCCGACATCCCACAACTCGACCTCAAGCAACTCGCATCGTTGTCGTGGAGCGAAGTGATGGACAATGTGGTTGACGGACTGATTAATTTCGCTTTGCATCTTGCTGTGGCGATTATCGTTTTCCTCGTCGGAAGGTTTATCATCAGGCGTATAACTGTCGGCTTAAAAGCGGTGATGCTAAAAAGAAAGGTCGACCGCTCGCTCGCCACATTTATCCTCAGCCTTGTGAAAATCATTTTGATGTTCATCCTTATCGTGACTGTCATCGGCATCCTCGGAGTGAACACCACATCGTTTATTGCGCTGTTTGCCTCGGCCGGCATCGCAATCGGCATGGCGCTGAGCGGAACGCTTCAAAACTTTGCCGGAGGAGTACTCATTCTTCTTCTCAAGCCCTACAAAGTCGGCGACTATATCGAGGCTCAAGGTTTCGAAGGATATGTCACTGACATTCAGGTATTCCACACGGTTATCTCCACTTTCGACAACAAGTCGATAATCGTTCCCAACGGGCCGCTATCTACAGGCAGCATCAACAACTATTCGCGCGAGAAATATCGTCGGGTTGAATGGAAAATATCCTTGCCCTACGGCACCGATATGGCTTACGCCCGCGGTTCAATCCTTAAAATTCTCGCTTCCGACTCTCGAATTGTCAATGTCGACGACCTTAACGGCACTTCGACAGAAGCCGATAACGCCCCCATGGCAGAGACCGAGAAGAAGCAATGTTTCTTAAAACGTTTTTTTCATCGACATCGTGCGAAATATGAAGAAATAGCCTCGGAACCGCTGGCAATTTCGGTGATTCCGCGCATCAGCCATCACGCCTCTGTGGCTCTCAAAGGGCTCAACGACTCGTCGCTTGATGTCCGAGTCCGCGCCTGGACCGAAGGCAAGGACTATTGGCCCGTTTATTTCGACCTCCTCGAACGTATCTACACTGAACTCCCCAAAGCGGGCATCAACTTCCCATTCCCCCAACTCGACGTGCATTTCGACAAATCAACTAAAGAATCGCTCACAAACGACTGAACAGATACATTGCAAGATATCAAAAACAAATTTACCGTCAGATTATGAAACGTAATATCTCATTATTCATCATTTTGGCAATAAGCCTTTCGTGTTTTGCACAATCAGTGGAGAAAGTCCGCTATGGCGACTTTGAAAACTGGATAACCCGCCACATTCCCGAGTCGAAACTTCTCGGTGGGAAAACGAAAACCGTCTATGAAATAGGCCCGACGCAGACTATCGAAGGCGCCGTAGCCTACTCGAACAAGGGCGGTTCGCCGTGGGCCACGTCGAATGTCTATGCCCGCGTGATGGGCATAAACAAGGCGAGCAACGCCGTCGTTCCCGACACCCACGACGGCAAAGGGCGCTGCTGCCGCATGTCAACCATTCTCGAGCCTTGCAAAGTGCTGGGAATGATGAATATGGAAGTGCTTGTAAGCGGTTCGATTTTCTTGGGCCGCATGCTTGAGCCGGTCACTTCCACGAAGTCGCCCTATTCCAAAATGGAAATGGGAGTCCCATTCACGAAGCGTCCGAAATCTTTGCAATACGACTACCGAGTGGTTGTGCCCGCGAATGCCCAAAAAATTCGTTCCTCGGGATTTGGTAAAAAGAAAACCCTCAACGGAAAAGATTATGCCGAAGTGTTCATGTTTTTGCAGCGTCGGTGGGAAGATGCCGACGGCAATCTCTACGCCAACCGCGTCGGCACAATCCGCGAACGCTTTGGGGCATCGTCGGCAGGATGGGTCAACGGACACGTTGCCGATGTCATCTACGGCGACGCCACAAAAAGTCCGAAATACAAATCCTACATGGGTTTGATTCCCGAAGACCGCTCCTACTATGCACGCAATTCAAAGGGGAAGATGGTGCCTGTGAAGGAAGTGGGTTGGGACGCTCCCGACGCTACGCCCACTCATTTGATTCTGATGGCCTCTTCAGGCTGCGGAGTGGCTTACGAAGGGGTTGTCGGCATGAATCTTTGGGTTGACAATTTCTATCTCCGTTATTGATTTGATTTTTTTAAACAAGCAAATTATGAGCGACGAATCATTTGGCGTCGATGACGCAATAAAGCCGAAAAGCCGCAGTTGCAGCGGCTTCGCAATGTTAGTTTTGGGCATTCTTGTCGGCGCGGGGCTTGCCGTCGGCGGATACTTTGGCTACAATTATTTCTCTGGCAGGGCCGAACGCGCCAACTGGCATTATTTCGACGTGGAAGTGGATAAAAATGTCGTGACGCTCCACACGGGTATGTCGCGCGACAGTGTGGCCGTATTGATGGGCTTGCCTTCGTCGAGTAATTCGTCAAACCGCGGCGGCGTGTTCCGCGAAGAACTTCAATACAACACCTCCGGCGGACTTTCTCCCGACCTCACTCTGAAATTCGAGAACGGCAAACTCGTCGAATACAAACACAATGAAGGCAGCGACGTGCTTAAATCGCTCGAAAAAGGCGTGGGCAGTCTGTTTGAAGAACTCTTAACCCCCTGATAGTAATGAAACCTATCGGATACGTATTTCTCGGCATAGTGATTGGCGTGGCTATCACTTTGGCTGCCGCTTTAGTTTTTGCCGCCGTTTCCCGACCTGCTCCTATTCAGGACAAAGATATAGCGGCACTTGATAAAGCGATGGATAAAGAAATCGAATCACTCCTTTATGAAGAGCCCTCTGACACTAATTATTACAACATTGAAACGAAAAAGGGCAAAGTCGTTCTATTCACGGGAATGACAAAAGACTCCATAATATCCCTTTTAGGTGAACCCAAATCATTCTACACGAGTTCTGTTTTGGGAACAGAAAATATGCAATATGACGTGCCTGGAGGCGGAGTTGGCATTCTTAGTTTATCATTGGCAAAGGGGAAATTGACCGATGTGTCGAAATATTAGACTAAAGATGTAATAGATTTTTTAACCCCATGATTACTCTTCCAGTATTTAATACTCTTCTCTTAGTGATGGCTCTGACGGCGGTGGTGGTGTTCATTTCGCTTCACTTCGTCAGCGCCGGCTACGGAATGATGTACACTCGCCGTTGGGGTCCGTCGGTCGACAACCGCCTCGGCTGGGTCATGATGGAAGCGCCTGTGTTTATCGCCATGTGCTTCCTTTGGTCTTGGTCGCCACGGCAGTGGGATATCGCTCCGCTCGTGATTTTCTGCCTGTTCCAGGCCCACTATTTCCAACGCTCGTTTATTTTTCCGTTGCTCATCAAGGGCAAAAGCCGTATGCCGCTGTCGATTATCCTGATGGGCGTGTTGTTCAATCTCATCAACGCGCTGATGCAAGGCGGCTGGATTTTCTATCTCTCGCCAGAAGGGATGTACTCGCCCGAATGGCTCTGCTCGCCTCAATTTATCGTAGGCACGATTATTTTCATCGCCGGCATGGCCATCAACATCCATTCCGACCACATCATTCGCCATCTCCGCCGCCCGGGCGACACGCGCCACTACATTCCCCGCGGCGGAATGTTCCGCTACGTCAGTTCGGCCAACTACTTCGGTGAATTTGTGGAATGGACAGGCTTTGCCATCCTCACATGGTCGTGGGCAGGTGCCGTGTTCGCCCTATGGACTTTCGCCAACCTCGCGCCCCGTGCACGCCGCATCAACCGCCGCTATGCCGAAGATTTTGGCGAAGAGTTCTCTCGTCTCAATCTCCGCGCCATCATTCCGTTTGTATATTAATAATCTTCAACTCAACCCATGAATAAACTACTCTCAACATTGACAATGGCAGCCGCAATCTCATTCGCCGCCTCGGCGCAATCGTTCGACGAATGTGTCTATACCCCCAGTCAGACCGCCTTCAAGGTTTTCGCTCCCGCCAAGTCGGCGAAAGTGGTCGTGAACATCTACGACAACGCCTTCGTCCCGAAGCCGTCGAAAACCGTCATGCTCAAGCGTAAAGGCAGAACCGAATTTTGGGGTGCCACCATCAAAGGCGACCTCAAAGGCAAATTCTATACGTTCGACACCGGCCATGGCGAATTTCCAGGCATTGCCGCTAAAGCCGTCGGAGTGAATGGCCACCGCGGAGCCGTCATCGACCTCGCATCGACCGACCCTGCCGGGTGGAGTGCCGACCGGCGTCCGCCGCTTGCCGATCCCACCGACCAAATCATTTACGAACTTCACCACCGCGACTTCTCGGTGGCACGCACCGATGCCGTATTCAAGGGCAAATTCCTCGCTCTCGCCGAGCCGTGGGCTGTGGATTATCTCTCCGACCTCGGCATCACGACGGTGCACATTCTCCCGTCGTTCGACTACGCCACAATCGACGAAACAAACCTCGATAAAAAACAGTACAACTGGGGCTACGACCCGCAAAACTATAATGTGCCCGACGGCAGTTATTCCACCAATCCTTTCGACCCGTCGACGCGCATCAACGAGTTCAAGCGTATGGTCCATGCCCTCCACAAGGCAGGAATCCGCATTGTGCTCGACGTGGTGTATAACCACACCCACGACATCGACCACAGCAACTTCCAGCTCGCCTATCCCGACTATTTCTACCGCCGCAACGCCGACGGCTCTTACAGCAACGGCAGCGGATGTGGCAACGAGACGGCGAGCGAACGCCCCATGATGCGCGAGTATATGATTGAAAGCGTGCTTTACTGGATTAATGAGTACCATATCGACGGCTTCCGATTCGACCTCATGGGCATCCACGACATCGAGACGATGAACGCCATACGCGCCGCCATCGACAAGGTTGACCCCTCAATAACGATGTATGGCGAAGGTTGGTCGGCAGGCTCTTGCGCCTACGACGGCGACCGCCTTGCCATGAAAGCAGCCGCCTCGCGAATGCCCCGCATCGCAGCCTTTTCCGACGAGATGCGCGACGCCCTCCGCGGCCCGTTCTCCGACGACCATAAGGCCGCTTTCCTCGCCGGACTGCCCGGAAACATCGAAAGCATCAAATTCGGCATCGTCGGCGGCATCGCCCACCCGCAAGTTGACATGAAGCGTGTCAATTACGCTTCAGAGCCCTGGGCCGCCGAACCGTCGCAACTTATCGCCTACGCAAGTTGCCACGACGATATGTGCCTCGTCGATCGCCTCCGCACAAGCATTCCCGGCATCTCCGACGACGAGCTTATCCGTCTCGACCTCCTTGCGCAAACCGCCGTACTGACTTCGCAGGGCGTGCCGTTCATTCTTTCGGGCGAAGAACTTCTCCGCGACAAAAAGGGCGTTCACAACAGTTACAATTCGCCCGACCGCATAAACCGGTTGAAGTGGTCGAATCTCGTAATATTCAGGGATGTCTATAATTATTACAAGGGGCTTATCGCCATCCGCAAGCATCATGCCGCATTCCACCTCCACACTGCCGACGCTGTTCGCGCTCATCTCGAATTTATCGACCTCGGCGAAAAGGCCGTTGCTTACAAAATTAAGAATCTCGAAGGCATCGACTCTTGGAAAAATGTCTATGTGGTGCTCAATGCCGACAAGTCTCCAGTCGAAATCTCACTGCCCGCTTCGGCTTACACGGCGGTGGTTGCCAACGGCAAAGTTGACGAAAACGGTCTGTGGAGCGTCCGTACAGCCGCTTCTTCCACCGTCGCCGTCGCCCCCCAATCAGCCCTCATAATCCACGATTAATCAATGCATGATGCATAATTCATAATGCATAATTAAATATATAGACAATAATAAAATTGACAATAATGAAAACCAGGAAATTAACAGCAACAATGACGGCTTTAGTGGCATCGTTCGTGCTCTTCGGAGTGGCTATTTTCACCTCCTGCGGGAGCAAAGACGAGCCTATTAACCCGAAAGTGAAGCCGAACTACATCAGCCTCAACCGAAGCAACTTGAGCCTGAAGGTAGGCGAATCGTATCAACTTATAGCCACTGTCGAGCCTGAAAATGCCGACGACAAATCAGTCATTTGGACTGTTGATGGTTCGGCCGCGACTGTCAATGACGAAGGTGTCGTTGTAGCGCTATCACAAGGCTCTGCCGTCGTTACAGCGACAGCCAACGCTAATCACGACGTATTTGTCGACTGCTATGTCACAGTATCCGGTTCAACTCCTCCCGAACCGCCTGTCAGCGACGACCCAGAGCCGACGTTGCCCGGACCGATGTGGGGAACAATAATAAATAATCCTTAACGACAAAAACGAAACGCAATGAAACACTATAATTTTCTCTCGATTTTAGCCGTATCGGCTTTGTCGCTGATTGCAGCAAGTTGCACCAACGAAAGCGAACCCATCGAAAACGTCGAGCCTGCACCGCCTCATGAAGTGATTCTTGAACTGACTGCGGCTCCAGATATGTCAATTCCGCCAGAGTCGCGAACAACCTACGATGTCATTGCCAACAACGGATTGAATCCTAAATGGAAAGAGGGCGATGTAGTGGGCTTGCGGTGGCAAAACAGTTCATACCAAAGATTCATTGAACGCTTCGAACTTATCAGCGGCACAATCTCTTCCGACGGCAAAAAGGCGAAATTCAAATGCACCACAAGCACGCTTCCCATTTATGGCAAGATGACTTTCACCATGTTTTATCCCTACACGACTTCGGGTGAGTTGTCGTTGATGGGACAGACGGGCAAACTTGCCGACCTCGGCAAATACCACTATATGACAGGTGAAGGCTCTGTCGACAACGGCAAAGTCACGCTCGGTGAATTCCGCAACCGCATCGCCGTGATTCGACTGCCCAAAGGCGAAAGAATCATCCGCGAAAAAGGTTCGTCAACACAACAAATTTGCTTTGACAACACGGTGTTCAACTTCACATTCAACAACTCCTACGAGACGGGGAAAACCGTGTCGCAAAAAGTCTCACTCAAGGACGGCGCTCCGACCGAAGACCTCTATTTCGCCCTCGGACTGACAAATTCCTATTATCCTATCGGCAAATTCAATTTCGGCGTTAACCATCCCCAAGGCTACGTATATCAGCAAGTGGATTGCGGCGAAACGGGTGTTGGCGCGGTCGTCACTCTTCATACCCATCCGCTCGTTCCCAACGAGATATTCACCGTCGGCGGAATCATGTTCAAGATGATTGGTGTCCAAGGCGGCACTTTCACAATGGGTCCTGACCCAAGAGACAAATATGGTTACTCACCTGCGCATCAAGTGACTCTTTCCGACTACCTTATCGGCGAATGCGAAGTGACGCAAGACCTGTATAAAGCCGTACAGGGCGACAATCCAAGCAAATATAAAGGCGACAAACTGCCAGTTCACAAACTATTCAAAGAGAATGCGGTAGCATTTGCCCAACGCCTGACGACCACGACGGGCAGGAAGTTCTTCGTCCCATCCGAGGCGCAATGGGAATATGCCGCATTGGGCGGGCGCCATTCCAAAGGCTATACCTACTCAGGCTCGGACTACCTCGACGCTGTGGCTTGGTATGAGGGCAACACCGACGGCAAAACATATAGGACAGTCATGAACAAACAGCCTAACGAACTCGGCATCTACGACATGAGCGGCAACGTCTGGGAATGGGTGGCCGACATGTCGGGGCGCTATCCCACCTATGCAGTTACCGACCCCGAAGCCGGATTGTCATGGGCTGGAATAGATAACGACTTGGTCAACTGCCATCTCTGTCGCGGCGGCGCTGTCACCGACGGCGGCACTGCCATCAAAGTCCGCTACTACTCCGTCTATAACGAAGAATGGTTCATCAAAGTGCTCATGCCCGGCATGCGTGTAGCCCTTTTGCCACAATAAGTTTAACGACTAACAAAATGGACAACGATTCTTATCCCGATTCGATTCTTTTCACGCCGGCGAAAATCGGGCCGGTGGAAATCCGCAACCGCACAATCCGTTCGGCGGCGTTCGAAAGCATGTGCCCTGGCAACCGACCGTCGCAGCAATTCCGCGACTACCACGTGAGCGTGGCCCGCGGCGGTGTGGGAATGACTACTTTCGCCTACGCTTCCGTCACCCGCAACGGCCTGTCGTTCGACAAGCAGCTTTGGATGCGGCAAGAGATTGTTCCCGAACTGCGCGCGATTGTCGATGAAGTACACGCCGCTGGCGCAAAGGCGTCGATTCAACTCGGTCACTGCGGCAATATGTCGCACCGCTCCACCGCCGGACAAACGCCCATCTCGGCATCGTCGGGATTCAACCTCTATTCTCCCACTTTCATGCGAGGCATGAAAGAAGACGAAATCATCGCCATGGCGAAATCCTTCGGCGACGCCGTACGTTTGGCCCGTGACGCTGGCTTCGACTGCGTGGAAATCCATGCCGGACACGGCTATCTCATCAGCCAGTTCCTTTCGCCATATACCAACCGCCGTCACGACCGCTGGGGCGGCTCGCTCGACAACCGCATGCGTTTCATGCGCCTTTGCATGGAGGAGGTGATGGATGCCGCGGGCAGCGACATCGGTGTCATCGTCAAGACGAATATGCGCGACGGCTTCAAAGGCGGTATCGACATCGACGAAGGGCTGCTGATTGCAAAAGAACTCGAACAACTCGGAGCGCACGCATTGGTGCTTTCTGGCGGTTTCGTCAGCAAAGCCCCGATGTATGTGATGCGTGGGGCGATGCCTATCCGCACGATGACGCATTATATGCACCCGTGGTGGCTGAAATACGGTGTCCGTATGTTCGGGCGGTTCGTGATCCCCACGGTGCCATATAAAGAGTGCTACTTCCTCGACGATGCCAAAGAATTCCGCCGCGAGTTGAAGATGCCGTTGATTTATGTCGGCGGCTGTTCCACCCGCGGAAGCATCGAGCGGGTGCTCGGCGAGGGCTTCGAGTTCGTGCAGATGGGGCGTGCCCTACTTCGCCAGCCCGACTTCGTCAACCGTATGCGCCAGGGCGAAAACTGTTCAGGCTGCACCCATTCCAACTATTGCATCGCACGGATGTACTCCCTCGAAATGGCGTGCCACACCACCATACCAGACCTGCCCGATTGCTTGCGCCGCGAAATTTCCCGCCTCGAAACCGATGCAAACGATTGATTTTGCCGGCGCTAATTAGCGATAACAAATTCAAAACTTGAGCCGTTGTTATCATGCGAAAGCCAATAATTAGCGTATTGCTCCTTGCCGTGGGCATTTTGTTTAAGGCCGCGGCAATGCCGCCCACGGCTTCGACGGACGACTTTCAGCCGACCTTCGCGGCTGTGCCCGACAGCGTTGTGGCATCTCCTGCCGCAGACGACTACAAGCCGGACTCTCTGGATCAAATCGCCGAAAACGCGCAAATCCGACATGTCGAGCCTTCCGACACCGTCGGCAACAAACGGGAATGGTGGCGGAAAATGCGTCGTGGCAAGGTCGATTTCGACGACCCCTCGATGGGCTATCCGCGATTCCTGCTTTTCTGCCGCGACGTGTATCGATGGGGCGACCGGACATTCAATTCCTACGACTCCACTTTCGTCGTGCCCACGGGTAAGAACTGGAAAATCATGATGCGCACGAACAACTGGTTCGATAGCTATTACGGGTATTCCGTCGGGGACACTAAAGTGGCGGTCCGTAGCCGAATGACGTCGAACATCGGTCTGCAGCTGTCGTTCATGGCTTTGAACCTCGGCTATACCTTTGATATCGATGACTTTTTAGGCGAATCGAAATCCCATAAGGTGGAATTTTCATTCACTTGCGCACGGTTTGCCCTCGACGCCCATTATATGCGCAACGCCGGGAATATGACTGTGGTGCGCTTCGGCGATTTTGAAGGTGCCCGCCACATTTCAGGTGTCGAGGGGTTCACACGCAAGGCATATAGCGTCGTGGCCTACTATTTTTTCAACAACAAACGCTACGCGCAGGCGGCTCCCTACTGTTTTTCGAAATATCAGCGCAAAAGTGCCGGTTCGTTCATTGTCGGACTGAGCTTCGACAGGAGCGACCTCGAAATCGACCTCAGTAATTGTTCTGAAAAGGCTAAGATCTACCTTCCGTGGCAAGTGTTGGTGGGGCGTGTGCTGCAAAACGACTACTGCATCCTCGGCGGCTACGCCCACAACTGGGTGTTGCCACATAATTGGGTGCTTAATGTGACTGCCACGCCTTATATCGGGCTAAAGTACTCTTTCCAACAAATTCACGACAACAACCCCTGGCTGTTCTCGGCCAATTTCCGACTCAAAACAGGAGCCGTATATAATCACGGCAACTTCTTCCTCGGCATCAACGGCTATTTCGACACCCATGCCTACCGAGCATTCGGCAACGGCTTCCACAGTTCCATAGCCGACTTTTCAGGAAATGTCGGCTTCCGCTTCTGACCCAGGCCGTGCCGTCCGTTCCCAAGCATCCTCGCCGTCCAATCCAGATAATCATCCTCGCCATCCAATCCCGATAATCATCCTCTCCGTCAGAGTCTGAAAAAAAACGACACTAACAACTCGTCAACAACATAAAACAACGATATATTTGGCTGTTTTGGTGCAAACATTGGGCTTGTCCGATGGTGTATTTGTTGTTTGATAGAATTGAGAAAATGTCGGGTCGCTTGCGTAGTCCTGTGTTGCTTTTTGGGTGTTGCTTTTCGGTTGAATCATGTGGCGTTTTTGCTGTCGAAATTAGCTTCTTTGCTCTTTTTTATGTACTTTTGTGGTCACACATGATAATAAATGACTTAAGTGTCTAATGTATAATTGTTTCATCCAAAGTTCTACCCCTCAGTCATCTCGCTTTGCTCGATGCCAGCTCCCCTGCTTGGGGAGCAGTTCTGGGACATTTCGCTAAATCCTCCCCTAGCAGGGGAGGTGCCCGATAGGGCGGAGGGGTAGATTAATCCGAAATCATTTCACATATAACAAGCTTTTTTAAAGGTGCAATAATTTGAGAATCATCTTGTTATAAAACCGAAACTTAAATAAATGGTGTTGAGCATTTTGTGCGAGATGTGAAGAGAAACTGAAATAATATTGACTTATGACTATTCCGGAATTGTTTAAGGAGTATATTTGGTTGATTGAGACGATTAACCGCTACGGGAAAATTTCGTTTGCCGAACTGGGCGAACTGTGGAAACGTAAGGAGGACAGCCGCGGCATGGAGCTTTCCCGAACCACTTTCAACCGCCACCGCGACGCTATCCTCGATATGTTCGGCCTCATCATTGAGTGTGACCGACGTGACGGCTACCGCTACTATATCGAGAACAGTGAGGCGCTCGAAGAAGACACTGTGCAGAATTGGCTGTTCTCGACGTTGAGCGTGAGCAACATTCTTGACGAGAACATGGCGTTGCACGACCGCATTTTGCTCGAAAGCATTCCGTCGGGCGACGACACACTGCACATGATTATCAAGGCGATGCGCGAAAGCCGCCGAATATCGATGACTTACCGCAAGTATGAGGCCGAGCCAACCTCGCTCTCGGCGGCTCCCTATTGCGTGAAGCTGTTCCGTCGCCGTTGGTATGTGCTCGTTAAGCTTGACGAGCCTCACCATAAGCAGAACCAAATGCCTGCCGACGATGATTTCTTTGCCATTTACTCGCTCGACCGCATCGAGGACGTCGAGTTTCAAAAAGACAAATTCACGGTGGAGCCCGACTTCGACGCGGCGGCGTTCTTCGACGAATGTTTCGGCGTGGTGGTGGGCGACGGAAGCAAACCGGAGCGCATTGTGCTCCGCGCTTTCGGCAAGGAGAGACTCTATATGCGCGACTTGCCAATCCACCACTCCCAAAAAGAACTCAGAAAGACCGACAAATATACCGACTTTGAGCTGTTTATCCGCCCGACAACCGACTTCATGGCTCATCTGTTGTCGCGTGGCGGCTGGCTGCAAGTCGTCTCGCCCGTCTCGCTCGCCGACGAGATTAAAAAGCGTCACCAAGAAGCCCTCGACAGATACGATGCCGTCAAGTAAATTTCCCCGATTATCCAGATTATTAGCTATGAAATATTTGTTTGCGTTTTCTTTGGTCATTTGCTCAATGTGTTTCGCTGCCGCGCAGGATGTGGAGCGGTTCGTGCGGTGGCATGTCGACACTTATCCGCAGTCGCGTCTGCTCGATATTTATAAGTCGTGTTTCCAGGACTATATGGGGGCTGAACACATGGTGGGCGACACGGCAAGCGTGAAAGACTATCTCGACTATGAGTTGGCGCAAATCGACACGGCCGACACTACGCTTTTGCTCTATGAGCCTTGCGGAATCGAAGGTAATTACGTGAGGGTGAATCTGATGGCGGTTAAGGCTGGTCTGTTGGCGGAAGATGTTTTGCTTGACGCTTTTATCCGTACGGCAAACGGGGCGAAACGTCCCGCGGTTGAGGTCTGGCGCGAGCGATGGGACGAGATTGTGGCCGTGATAGATGCCATGTCGCTCAATCTCCCGTACTATATCGAAGACAAGCAGTCGATTGACGAACTTCTCGCAAAGGGAAAATATGCAATCAGCCATTCGAGCGAGTATCGTGAAGCCTACCGTCCTCACTATCGCATCGTCGAGCGTGCCATCTTCGAAAGCGAGATAAAGCCCTTGATCGAAAAACATAAATCCCATCAAAATAGCCTTTACCAATAAAATAAGGCTCACAAGTAAATTCTCTTGTTTTCATATTAACAAAAACAATAAAAACACTTTTACTGATTTTCTCTTTTCAAGATATTTGGTTGGTGTTGATGGTTTATGCCTGCAAACAAGTTTACGTCATTCACCATCAACACCTCCCCGACGCATTTCATGCTCTGAAATCAGTAAAAGCAAAAACATAAAAAACGGCTCAGGTTGTGTTGAAGGAAACAATAAAGGCTATTTATATAAATCCAAGACAGGGATATTATACAACTTCGCTCCAGCTTATGACTCGTGTGTGCGGTGTTATTTGGACAAGAAGATAGGTAATGTTTATGAGTTCTGTCGTCGAGGCATTTTTTTGTTTATTCGTCGACATTGGTTTATTCAGGTGATCATAAAAAAAACTCAAAATAATGTGTGATTTTCAAAAAAAAGTTTCTTCTTGTACCGCATGATGGTACATCGCTCCCATAATTTTGCTGTGTCAACATTTTTTCACCCCCTTTAATGCCAATTAAAATCAAAAGAAACAAGAAATTAATTTCAATTTTAGCAAGTTAAGAACTTGCGGAATCTGAATCATTTTTAAACTATAAGGATAACAAACTAACAAAACGAGCATTAGAATATGAAACGACTACTTAAATATTTATCAATATTCGCGTGCCTTGCGGTGGCACTGTCGAGTTGTGAAGATTATGTTAGAGAAAATGATACTCGTAAGGATGAGTACACGATATACTACCGCATCACTTATTCAACAGTTTATGATTTTCACAATATCGCTTACATCAACTATACTGATTTTAATGACCCCAATGACCATTCTTATACTGGCATCGCCCGTCAAGAGG
>CADBML010000157.1 GCA_902795825.1 uncultured Bacteroidales bacterium | reverse complement strand
TTGATGTTCGACCTCGGGTTGACGCTCCGGGTCAGTGATTTTTCGCTGTTCGTGAAGCGCCCGAAAGCTCTGTTGGCTGGTTTGATTGGGCAGATAGTGCTTCTCCCTCTGATTGCGTGGGGCGTTGGCGAGGCGTTCGGCTTGGAGCCGTTGTTTTTCATTGGCGTGATGCTTGTGGCGTGTAGTCCAGGAGGCAGTTCGAGCAATGTGTTTTCGATGCTGGCGAAGGGCGACGTGGCCCTGTCGGTGTCGCTGACGGCGTGCAGCAGCATTATCACACTTTTCACCGTGCCGCTGATAATGCAGTGGACAACCGCAAGCGTAGGCTCGGGTATCGGTGTGACGCTCCCGGTTGGCAACTTGCTGATGCAGAACATTGTGTTGATGGCTGTGCCTATCGTGGCCGGGCTGTTAGTGAACCGCTTTAAGCCCACGTCGGCTGAAAAGATTCATGCAGTGCTGAAGCGGTTGGCGTTTCCCGCGCTGATACTCCTCGCGACAGTGTTTTTCATCCAGCATCGAGCCACCATTATCGACAAATTCCCATCGTTGGGCACGAGCCTCTCGGTGTTGATATTGGCGGCGATGGCCGCGGGGTGGCTGTTGTCGGCGGCGATGAGGCTGAACGGAAGGGAGCGGCGTACGATTGTGATAGAAGTGGGGATGCAAAATGCCGCACAAGCCATTACCGTGGCATGCAGCCCACTGGTGTTCAACGATGAGCGCATAGCCATCCCAGCCATCATCTATGCCTTGATGATGAATGTGATTCTTTTGATTTATGTCGCTATTGTTAAGCGAGTTGAGCTTTGAAGTGTCGCAGCTTCAGGATTCAGCAAAGCGCTTTTTATTTCGACCATTCGATCAGCCGATTATTCTAGCATTCGAGTATTCAATTAATCGAGCAGTCGGGTAGGGGGCGTTTAGGCGAGCTTTGCGGCGACAGTGGCGGCGATATTTGCCGCGGCCACTTCGGGGCGCATGGCCTCGGCGAGCGGCAACCCCGGAGGGTTAATGCAGACGGCGTCGGCAAAGCCCGCATCAATGAGCGACTGGCGGTCGGCGACGTGTCCGGCGATAAGATATGTGGGCACGGTCGCTTCCATTGCGCGGCGCATTACGCCGTAGGGGAGTTTGCCCATCAGCGTCTGACGGTCGGCGGAGCCTTCGCCGGTGAAGACAACGTCGGCGCCCTCCACGATTCGGCGGAAGTCGATGGTGTCGAGCAGAAGTTCAATTCCGAGTTGGCAGTCGGCGTTGAGAAATTGCATGAAAGCATAGCCGAGGCCTCCGGCGGCACCTGCCCCGGGTCGTTCCGAACGGTCGAAACCATAGACTTCAGCCGTTGCGTCGGCAAATTCGCGCGCTTTACGGTCGAGGACTTCCACCATTTCGGGCGTCGCGCCCTTTTGTGGGGCGAATACGTGGGCTGCGCCCAATGGACCGCAGAGGGGATTGTCAACGTCTGATGCTATAGAGAACTTCACGCCTTTGAGAACTTCACAATTTACTAAACTCTTTCCGCCGTTAAGATGCTCTTCGATGGCCGTAATCATTCCACGGCCGGCGTCGCTCGTGGCGCTGCCGCCCAGACCCACCACTATGCGTCGGCATCCGCGCCTGACTGCATCCACAACGAGAAGTCCCACGCCATAGGTGGTGGCTTTAAGTGGGTTGCGCTCTTCGGGAGCGAGCAAGGTGAGTCCGCAGGCTTTCGCCACTTCGATGGCGGCAAGGTCGCCGGCTTTGAGATATTCTGATTTGATGGGGCGCATCAGAGGATCGACGGCGTCGATGCTGACGATTTCTCCGCCGATGGCGGCATGGAACGCGTCGAGCCAACCCTCACCGCCGTCGCTGACGGGGATTTTGACGATTTCAGCTTCGGGATAACGGCTGAGTATGCCGGTAGCGGCGGCTTCGTTGGCGGCGGCAGATGTGACGCAACCTTTGAAAGAGTCGATGGCTAATATTGCTTTCATTGTGATATTCAATTGGTTATCAGGTGTGAGTTATGCAAAGAAATAGCAAGCGAGGGTTGACATGGCGGCAAGCACCAAACCCACGAGCGACTCGAATGGGATGAGAGCCAAACGGCGACGGAACGACAGTCCGCAAACGCCGCCCGTGGCATGGAAGAACGAGCCGTGGGGCAGATGGTCGAGGATGGTGGCGCCGGCGTTGGTCATTGCCGCGCCCCATGCGGGCGAAACACCGGCGGCAATCACTTCGTCGCAGAACGATGCCGACGCGACTGTGGCTCCGGCAGTAGTGGATGCCGTTGCCGCCGACATGAGCATACCGGCAATCGGCGCGATGAAGATGGGGGAGAAGTCCATTTTGTCAAGTCCGGCGATGATGAGTGTGTCAAGTCCGCAGTGGTTGATAATACCGGCGATTGTACCCGTACCGACGAGTAACACCGCCACGCCCGTCATGCTTTTCAATCCCTGCTCAACGCTTCGGAGCGTGATATTCAATTTGCCCATTGCCAAAAGACCCACAAGACCGCCAACGGGAAGGGCGATGAGCGGGTCGATTTGGATGTCGAAGACAGGACGCAGGGCGAGCAGAAGGATTGTGACAATGGGAGCCGCGAGGCTCGACCACAGCGGCGGAAGATTAGCTTCGGCGTTGTCGGCTTCGGTTGCCGTCTCGGATGCGGCGGGTTCGGCTTCCGCTTTGCGGAATTTTGTCGGAACGATTCTCGGAATCACAACGACTACGAACAAGAGACCGATAATGGCCGGCACGACGTTGTAGAGCATCGTCAGCGACAGGTCGGCACCGAAATTCTCGGCGGCGATGATCGTGTTGGGATTCGGCGAGATGATGTTGCCGCATTTGCCGCCGCCAATCATCATCAACAGCAGCAGGGGAATGCCCACGTTAAGTCGGCGTCCGACAGCGAGGGCGATGGGGGCGACGGTGATAACAGCCACATCCACGAACACACCCACGCCACAAAGAAGCATCGTGGTGAGTGCGATTCCGGCGAGGGCAAACCGTTCGCCAAGCCCACGGATGATGGCGTTTGAGATAGTGTTGGCTGCTCCCGACACAATCAGCACGCCTGATAGCACGCCAGCGGCAAGGATTCTGACGATGGCGGGGACTACGCCTTTCACGCCGTCGATCATGACGCTTACGGTCTCGGTCATGGCCAAGCCTCCCACAAGGCCGCCAATGAGTGCGCCTGCAATCATGCTATATGCCGGCGGAATTTTTTTGATGATTAGAAATATGGCAAGAGCCAGTCCTATTAAAGCTCCAATTGTTCCCATAAGGTAGTTGTGATTTTTATAAGGTGATTTCTATGCCCCAAAATTGACTGCAAATTTGACCATTGTGCCGACGGCGTATTGTAGCGCATCCTCGTCAAGGTCGAATTCTGCGGTATGGTGTCCGGCCGTTGTGCCTATCTGGGGATTCTGCACGCCAACAAATGTGAATAGTGTGGGCGCTAATTGATTATAAAGGGCAAATGTTTCGGAAGCATACCAGTTGTAGTTGGGGTCGACGGTCACTTGTCCGGGGTATAGGCTTTCTATCATTCGACGAGTTGTGGCAGTCACCAGCGTGTCGTTAACAACCGGAGGAACCTGCGCGGTCATTTTTTCACCAAAACGCACATTGCAGCCGTGGGCATGCGCCACTTCGGTAGCCACATCCTTTACCAGTTGAAGGGAACGAACGCCAGCGTCCCAATCGAAGAAACGGAGAGTACCGCCCACATAAACCGAGTCGGGAATTACATTCCATGCCTCTCCTGCCTGAAACTGTGTCACTCCAAGCGTGACGAGTTTAGTGATGTCGCGTTGGTTGTTCCATGCGATAGATATTGAAGTCAGAATATTTGCTGCGGCAAAAATGGGGTTTACGGCAAGGTCGGGTCGCGAAGCGTGTCCGCTTTTGCCGAAAACATGGAACGAGAGCATTGCCATCCCCGTCGTGATGGGTCCTTCTTTGATGTAGATTTTGCCGCTCGGCAAAAGAGACAGAAGGTGGCTGCCGTAGATGACATCGAAGTGGATTCCCTTAAGCGCAGCAATCATGGGGCGGATGCCCGTATTGGTTTCTTCTCCTTCCTCAAAAATAAAGACATACTTGCCAGTGAGACGCTTGCGCAGGTCGTAGATGATGCGGATGCTTGTCAATAAAGTGGCCATGTGGCCGTCGTGACCACAACTGTGTGACACTCCGACATTCTTCGACAGGATGGGCTTTGGCTTTCCTCCTCCGTTTATTGTGTTCTCTTTGATGGGGAGGGCGTCGATGTCTGTTCGCAGGCCGATAGTCTTGCCCGCGCGCTGAGTGTCGAGTATGGCGTAGAATCCTGTGCTGCCCGCCACGTCGTGGATTTCAAAATCGCCGATTTTGTTAAGTTCTGATTTGAGGTATTTTACTGTCTCGACCTCTTTGCCACCGACTTCGGGATATTGGTGAAGATGTCGTCGCACATCGCGGGTATAAGAGTCGTATTGACTGATTTTTGACAGTATTTCCTTGTCGGAGATTGTCGCGGCTGAAGAGCTTTGTAACCCCAAAGAAAGAATTGTCAGCAAAATGAAGAATTGTCTCATCATCGTTCCAATGTTATTTGTAGATTTTGTCGATTGCGAAGTTAGCAAATAGTTTTGACAAAATGACTCCAATCTCACATAAAATTGCGCAAATGCTGTAATTCTTGTCCCTAACCGAGGCTTATTACAAATTATTTTACTAATTTTGGACTGGCAATGTGAGATTATTCAGTTATCGTAGTATGAAATCGAAAGAGAGGAATCCAATATTTCTGATTTTAATCCATTTCGTTGGGCTGTGTCTTGTTGTCGGCGCGCTCTTGAGAATTGTGCTGATGATGATTCCCCCGAAAGGAGCGTCGCTCACGGTCGGCGAGGGCATCAAGGCTATACTCGTCGGAATACCAAACGACTTGGCGGTGGCCGTGCTGATGAGCCTTCCGCTGCTGGTGATTTATCTCGGTTTGAACGAGTGGAAGTATAAGAAGGTGGTGGCATATCCGCTGATTGCGTTGCTCTCCTGCGGCGTGTTCTACACCACATTCACCCACTCGATATTTCACGAATACGGCGGCGGCGCGCCCCTGATAGCCCGCTCATTCCTCTTGTGGAAACTCGTCAGTTTCTCGTTGCGTTTTTTCATTCCCAAATTACGAGCCAACTGGCGAAAGGTGTCGCTGTTCGTGTTATGGGGCGTCTATGTGTTCCTGACGTTGTTCAATGCCGTTGCCGAATATTTCTTCTGGGATGAGTTTGGCGTGAGGTACAATTTCATAGCCGTTGACTACCTCGTCTATACAAACGAGGTGGTCGGCAATATCATGGAGTCGTATGCCATATTGCCCATTGTGGCGGCGACTTTGTCGCTTACCGTAGTGCTTGTTTGGCTCGGCTATCGCAAGCGCGGATTCATCCTGGAAGGCATCTACACAATGCGTTCATTTGCCTTTCATTTGGTAATCTACATCGTCGCGTTTGTCGTTTCGTTGCTCTATTTGATTCATGTCGCTCCTGCCACTGAAGGCGAAAACCTCTATGCCAACCAAGTGGGACAAAACGGCATCTGGGATTTCTTCAAGGCTTTTAGAAGTAGTTCGCTGGAATATGACAAATTCTACTCCATGTTGCCTGCCGACGAATGCAAGAAAGATTATTTGGCGCTTTGCCGACTTGACGATGACGGTTTGAAGACGTTGTCCGACAGTCTGCCTATGGAGAAGCGCAATGTGGTCCTCATCACTGTCGAGAGCCTTAGCTCATCTTTCCTGACCGCCTACGGAAGCACCGAGCATTTGACGCCAAATATTGACACGTTGATGACCCGAAGCCTCGTTTTCGACAATATGTATGCCGTTGGCAATCGCACGGTTAGGGGGTTAGAAGCCTTGTCGTTGTGCATTCCGCCGTGTGCCGGTGAAAGCGTCATCAAGCGGCCGGAGAACGATATGGGCGATTTGAGCGTCGGTGTCCTCTTCCAAAAGGAGGGGTATAAGACCCGTTACCTCTATGGCGGCGACAGCTATTTCGACAATATGGGCGACTACTTTGGCAAAAACGGCTATGAGGTGAGCGACCGCAAGCAACTGACCGACGAGCAAATCACTTTCGCCAATGTTTGGGGCGTGTGCGACGAGGACCTTTTTTCCATGGCTCTTCGCATCATCGACGGCGATGCTCAACGAAACGTGCCGTTCTTCACCCAAATAATGACTGTCAGCAACCACCGTCCTTTCACTTATCCCGATGGCAGAATCAAAATTGACGGCAAGCCTAATTCGCGCCAAGGCACTGTGAAATATTCCGACTATGCCATAGGCCGATTCATTCGGGAGGCATCACAAAGGCCGTGGTTCGACAACACCATTTTCATCATTGTTGCCGACCACCAGGCGGCAAGCGCGGGCAAGACTTCTATTCCCGTTGAACGATACCATATTCCGTGCATCTTTTATGCGCCGAAAATTGTCGGGCCGCAAAGAGTCGAAGCCCTATGTTCGCAGATTGATATCATCCCCACTCTGTTGGCGTTGTTGCACTACGGTGGCCGTGTGCCGTTCGCCGGCGACAACGTGCTTTCCCCCGACTTCAAGCAGCGGGCATGGATGGCCACTTATCAAGATTTGGGCTACTTTGAGGACTCTGTCCTTACGGTGCTTTCGCCTGTGAATAAATGCGTTCAGTTCAGTGTAAAAAAAGAGGGAAGCGACTTCGTCATTGGCGACCGCTTGCCCGAGATCAATCCCGAGTTGAAAAAACGAGCACAGACCTATTATCAGTACGTTAACTTATATCTTCCCCGATAGCATCTTCGTGCATCGCTATGGAATGAGGATTGTATTTCTGTAATAATTTGCTCCGCAGCAAAACATAAGGTGATGAAAATAAGGGTAGAACAACCACAAGACTATCGTGAAGTTGAAAACCTCACTCGCGAAGCATTCTGGAACGTGTACCGCCCGGGTTGTACCGAACACTTTGTGCTTAATCGGTATCGCTATGACGCTTCTTTTATTCCTAAACTTTCGCTTGTGATGGAAGAAGATGGCAAAATCATCGGCCATGTAATGTATTCAAAGGCGGAGGTTGTCTTAGTTGACGGTGAGTCGTTTCCGTCGTGGACTTTTGGTCCAATCAGTATCCATCCCGACTATAAGCGCAAGGGATATGGTCTGAAACTACTTAACTACTCGATAGAAAAAGCTCGAGAAATGGGTGTGGGTTTACTGTGTATGGAGGGAAATATTGAATTCTATCGCCATGCCGGATTCTGCCTCGCCAGCAAGCTAAAAATACATTATTACGCTGAGCCAAACGACTCGGAAGTGCCATATTTTCTCGCACAAGAGCTTATTCCCGGATATTGGGGCGACAGGGAGGGCATCTATTACCCGCCCGAAGGCTACTTCGTGGCAGAAGATGATGTCGAGGCATTTGAAGCCTATGATGCCATATTTCCAAAAAAGATTCAATCGTTCAATGAAGAACAATTGCCTCCGTTTTGCGAGAAAGCCAAGTTGGTTATGCGTTCCGACAGGCTTTTGCTCAGGCCATGGCTTGAGAGCGATTCGGAAACGCTGTTTAAATACGCCAGCGATCCCGACGTGGGTTCGCGCGCAGGTTGGCCGCCTCACGAATCAGTGGAGGAAAGTCGTGAAATAATCCACACCGTATTCAATAACGACACGACATGGGCTATCGTTTGGAAAGAAACGGGAGAGGCGGTAGGAGCCATGGGATATATGGACACTAAAGGAATGAATTTTCCTGCTTTGCCTAACGAACCGCTTGTAGGTTATTGGGTGGCCAAACCCTACTGGAATCTGGGCATCTGTAGCGAGGCTTTGAAACTAATGATTGACTATATCGGTAAGCATACCGACATCAGTTCGCTTATTTGCGGACATTTTGCCGATAACCCCGCATCGGGGCAAGTCATGCGGAAATGCGGTTTTGTCCCAACGGGAGAGGTGTGTTTTGACGAAACTCTTTATGCTGGCGAGGACCGCCCAATTATTTTGATGAGGCGGTCGATTCGGGATTAAGCGAAAAGACGAAATATATTCTATCGGTTTTTTCACGCCTTTTGCAAGAAGTAAAGAAAAAAATTAGGGAATCTTTGCGGATATTCCCGAAAATAGAGTTACATTTGCAAGCGGAATCAATTCAACACAATTTTTATGAAAACTATTATCCGCAAAATGACAGCGTTAGCCGCATTCTGCTTTTTCGCTGTGCCCATCGTCCAGTCCCAAAACATCCAGTTCCACCACGATTTCGGCCGCAACATCTATTCCACAGAGGAGGGCGACCGCATGCTGACCACCGTGACTTTCGAAATGTTCAAGCCCGACCGTTGGGGCTCGACATATTTCTTCACCGACTTCGACATCTGCCGCACTGGCGTGAAAGGCGCGTATGCTGAGTTGTCGCGCGAGTTCACCCTTGGCAAACTCAAACAGTTCGCCGCCCACATCGAATACGACGGCGGCCTCTGCACCGACAAATACTCGTCGTATGGCGCACTTTTCCAGCCCGCCGTCCTCGTGGGCCCGGCATGGAACTGGGCAAACGCCGACTTCAGCCGCACGTTATCTTTGCAACTGATGTATAAGCACTACTTCCGCGGCGCGGCGCGCAAGGCTTTCAGCAGTGCACAGGCCACAATCGTGTGGGGCATCAACTTTGGCCGCGATGCGATGTTCACATTTTCCGGCTTTGCCGACCTTTGGCTCGAAAAAGTTTTCGGCGATGCTGGCGGTGCGAAATCTGACTCGCATCGGGCTGTGTTTCTGACCGAACCTCAATTTTGGTTCAACCTTAATGCTTTCAAGCCTTTCAAGAAAGTGAAGGTCAGTGTCGGCACGGAATGGGAGGTGTCGAACAATTTCATCACCAACTACGCTAACGGCAAGTCGTTCTTCGTCAACCCGACATTGGCGGCGAAGTGGACGTTCTGACGTCGGTAAGTATGCGCCTTCTTCGCAAATTATCGAAATAATCTGATTATTAACAATATAAATATGTGGCGTATGAAAAAATGTCACTCTCATTTGTGGCTGTATTAGCTTGTCTTTCGGCATGGGCTGAAACACAAACCATTGTAAACATTGTGGAAAAAAAGCAATAGTCACGCAGTACTCTACCATGTGTGTCGGCGAAGTTATGCTTGACGGCCAGCAGTCGTTCTGTTATCTCTATTCAGTGGACTTGACCAATAGCGATACCGTGTTTGGCGCGGTGAGGTACAGCCTGACTGATTTCAAGAATGGCGACTTCAACGCGTTGATTCCTTCCATTGTTGGAGAAACGGAGGACAAAGGAATTGCGTCTTGCTCAAACTCCGCTTATGAATCGATGATGAACTCGGAGTGGAAGAGCGCGGTCGATGCAGGGCAGGCATGCCTGTCTGACGTAACGGTTTTGTCTTCTTCCTCAGTCAATCTATATGAAACTGATGCCGACTTCGCCGCAAAGTGTCAAAGTGATGACATAAAGGGATGCGCTATTGTAGATAATGCGGGAAATGATTTTACGGTAGGCGGTGTGATTGGCAAACTGACGGCTACCAACACAGATGAGGTTACATATACTGTGGTGGATGGCGTTCTCATCAAGCACATTGACCGACATATTACTTACACCTGTGAAATGGTCATCGTCATTTACACCAAGGTAGAGCTTAAAACATCGTTAGGCACAGAAATCACTTACAACGACGCGTCAAGCCGAAATGTCGGGCAGCGATACAACACGCTGGGACAGCCCGTCGGAAAGAACTATCGCGGCATTGCCGTCGAGAAAGGGCGTAAAACCCGGGTAAAGTAATGGCGAGGCGCTCAGGCGACGGCGGTGTGGAATGTCACAAATTTTTCCACGTTGCAACAATCTGCATGCGTCACAATAAATTGGCGCATAACCCCGTACGATAATAAGGGCTTACCATACTCGATAAAAAAAGCAGCCTTATGGCTGCTTTTTTAGATGACGGCTATGGCGTCGATGGCTTGTCGTCGTTTATTGTCCGAGATAGGGCTTGAGGTTGGTGCTCTTTTGGCCTTTCAGCCTGCGGATAGCCTTTTCCTTTATCTGGCGCACGCGCTCGCGTGTGAGGTCGAATTTGGCTCCGATTTCCTCGAGGGTCATCTCTTGGTATCCTCCGATGCCGAAAAACATCTTCAGGATTTCACGTTCACGTTCCGACAGCTGTTCGAGAGCGCGGTCCACTTCCTTTGAGAGCGACTCTTGGGTGAGGCCTGCGTCGGCCATGGGGGAGTCGTCGTTGGTGAGAACGTCGAGGAGCGTGTTGTCCTCGCCATCCACGAACGGGGCATCCACGGAAATGTGGCGGCCCGAAACTTTAAGAGTGTCGGCGATTTTCTCGACGGGCATGTCGAGCTCTTGCGAAAGCTCTTCGGCTGAGGGGCGACGTTCGTTTTCCTGCTCGAATTTGGAGAGGGCTTTGCTGATTTTGTTGAGCGACCCTACTTGGTTGAGAGGAAGCCTGACGATGCGAGCCTGCTCGGCGAGGGCTTGAAGGATGGATTGACGTATCCACCAGACGGCGTAGGAGATGAATTTGAATCCGCGTGTTTCGTCAAACTTTTGAGCGGCTTTGATAAGCCCGAGGTTGCCTTCGTTAATCAAGTCGGGAAGGCTCAAACCCTGATTCTGGTACTGTTTTGCTACCGAAACAACAAAACGCAGATTCGCTTTTACCAGCCTGTTGAGCGCGCGTTCGTCGCCTTGGCGTATGCGCTGCGCGAGCTCCACTTCCTGGTCAACCGAAATAAGCTCTTCCCGACCTATCTCCTGCAGGTATTTGTCGAGCGATGCGCTTTCGCGGTTGGTGATTGATTTGGTGATTTTTAACTGCCTCATCTACTAATAGTATTATTGAGTCGAAAGAATAGTTGCCTAACTAACCAAAATTAGCCTGCAAAGTTAATGCAATTATAGCTGATTTCCAAAAATATTTAACGCTATGGCTAAATTTTAACTATATTTAACGGATAAAGACTGCATATGGGGTGAGTTTCGATCGTGTGCATGGGGTTGTTGGTCGAGTCGTCGATTGTCTTTTGCCATAGAATGAGCGGTCACAGGCTGAGGCCTGCTGTGCGGACTTCGTTTTTATCGTTGTAGATTAGGAATCGGCAAAATGCCAATGAGGCTCTCGGATGGCGGCTAATGGGCGGTTTTTGCTTTGTGGTCGTTGAGGATGTCCTCCACTTCCTTTCTCATCCAGGGAATGTCGATGATGTGGTATTGATTGTTCGATGGGTGGAAAACGGCGAGGCGCAAGTGGTTGACGTTGATTCCGTAGTGCTTCGCAAGGAAAAGCGCATACATGTTCACTTGCAGCGCATAGTGGAAGTAGGGCGTGTCGCTGACGTGGTCGATGGGTTTGAATCCGTTGCGGTGGAAACGGTTTTCGCGGAGTTCGATACCTGTTTTGGAGTCGATAAGTTTTTCACTTCGTTTCCAGTCGAAAATAGTGATTTCGCCGTTGTGTCGGCAGATGAAGTCGAGAGTTCCTGCCACGTGGAAGTCCTCGTCGTAGATTGCCCATTCGGAGCGGATAGGCTCAAGCGAGTAGTCGCGGGCGAAGTCGAGAAAGAAATGCCATTCGGGGGCGTCGTATTCGACGTTTTCGCCGTTGTAGTATCGTTCGATGCAAGAGTGGAGCATGGTGCCCAATTGTCGGCTTTCCTCGCCTTTTCTCCGCCATTCTTCGATAAGGCTTTCGGTCGAAACGCCCATCTTGGCGGCTTTCTTTGCGGCGATTTTTTCCGCTTCGAAGTGGGAGAAATAGTCGTCGATGAGAGTAGTGACGGAGATGAACCGCTCGCCGTTGTAGGTGTAAGTGTGGTCGTCTTCGTTGAACGATATTAATGAGTCGCGTTGTTTGATGGTATTATCTATGTATGTCACAGCAAAAATGCTAATAGTTGAACATAAACATTTACACGATTGCAAAAGTAATAAAAAAGTGGCAAGGGTGTGTCTCGCTTTGTCGGAAATTCGCCAAAAAGGCGTTAAAATTGGCAAAAACGGCTAATAGACGACCTGTGCCCGTCGCATTGTTGGCGACAGTTTCGACGCCGTTTGTGTTAAGTTCGGCGTGGGAATCGGCACTCCGAAGAGTGAAAAGGAGGCGGGGAGCGCCTCGAAGAAGAGAGCTCCCCGCCTGAGATGATTGGAGGCGAAAGCCTCGGAAGTGATTACGCTTCGGCGGGCTGGACGTTGATGAAGCGGCGTCCTGCCTTGCCAGTCGAGAACACTACGGTTCCGTCGACGAGAGCGTAGAGGGTGTGGTCCTTGCCGATGCCGACGTTTTTGCCGGGGTGATGGACAGTGCCACGTTGACGTTTGATGATGTTGCCGGCCTTAGCAAATTGGCCACCGAAAATCTTGACGCCGAGTCGTTTGCTTTCCGACTCGCGACCGTTCTTAGAACTACCTACACCTTTTTTATGTGCCATGTTTCTTCAGATTTTAATGGGTTATGCAACTACGTCTTTAATCACTACTTGGGTGAAGCATTGGCGATGGCCGTTGAGACGGCGATAACCTTTGCGGCGTTTTTTCTTGAAAACGATAACTTTTTCACCTTTCACGAGGGGACGTTTCACCTCGCAAACAACTTTTGCTCCTTCCACGGTGGGAGCTCCGACTTTCACGGCACCATCGGCATCGACGAGGAGGACGCGGTCGAATTCGACTGTGTCGCCTTCGTTAACTTCTTCGCCGAGATAGTGGACATACAAATACTTGCCGGCTTCGGCTTTGAACTGCTGTCCCTTGATTTCTACGATTACGTACATCTGTTAATTTGTTAATTTACAGGTTAGTCCGCAGGGCGAGCCGCCAATGTGCGGCCACTTATCCGAGCCCTTTCGGCACAAATAGCTTGCAAAATTACAAAAATCTCCCCATTTGGCAAAATTTGCCGGCATTTTTTTGAAAAAAATCAACAAACGTCGTTTCGGGCGGCTATTCTTCGCCACATCGTGCTTCGAAATTCACTTTTTTTTCTTAACTTTGTGGAATATAATCGACAAACTAACCAACTCAAAGCATGATATATTCAATGACAGGCTACGGCCGGGCCGTGGTGACTACCCACAAAAGAAAAATCACCGTTGAGGTGAGGTCGTTAAACAGCAAGCAGTTTGATTTCTCGGCACGCATACCCGCCGTTTACCGCGAGAGAGAGATTGAGCTTCGTAATGTCGTGGCCAAGCGCCTGGAGCGCGGCAAGACCGACTTGACGGTCTATTCCGAGAATCTCATCGTGGAGGCTCCGTCGTCGATCAACGTGCCTGTGGTGGCTGAATACAAGCGTCAAATTTCTGAAATGGCGCGCTCGCTCGGAATCGAAGAGCCTGCCGACTGGTATGCCACGCTTCTCCGCCTTCCCGACGTGATGAGGTCCGACCAGCAGGAAGAACTTGCCAGCGATGAGGTGGAAGCCCTGCTTAAGGCTGCCGACGAAGCCGTGGATGGCCTGATGCGTTTCCGCGCCGCCGAAGGCGCAAAACTTGAAGCGTTTTTCCGCGCGAAGATCGACAACATTCGGACGTTGTTGGCTGAAATCGACCCTTACGAGAGGGAAAGAGTGGAGAAAATCCGTCAACGTATTAACGACAACCTCCTTAAACTCGACAATATCGACTACGACCGCTCACGTTTCGAGCAGGAAATGATTTACTACATCGAAAAACTCGACGTCAATGAGGAAAAATTGAGGCTCGACCAGCATCTGAACTATTTCATCGAGACTCTTGACGGTCCCATCGGCCAGGGCAAGAAGCTTGGTTTCATCAGTCAGGAAATGGGGCGGGAAATCAACACCCTCGGCTCCAAGTCGAACCATGCGGAGATGCAGAGAATCGTGGTCAAGATGAAGGATGAACTCGAGCAGATTAAGGAGCAGGTTCTCAACGTGATGTGACATATTTATCAGAATGGATATGAAAGGAAAAATCATTATTATCTCCGCGCCTTCGGGCTGCGGCAAATCGACAATCATAAACGCCATACTCGACGCGGGCGACATCGACCTTCGCTTTTCAGTGTCGGCCACAAGCCGAAGTCCGCGCGAGGGGGAAGTTGACGGCGTCCACTATTATTTCTTCACCGAAGAGGAATTCCGCTCCGCCATAGTGTCGGGGCTTTTCGTGGAATATGAGGAGGTCTATCCCGGACGTTTCTACGGCACATTGCTCAGCGAAGTGAATGGCATCTGCGATGCCGGCCATAATGTGGTGCTCGACATCGACGTGAAGGGCGGCTTGAACGTCAAGCGGCAGTTTGGCGACAGGGCGTTGAGCATCTTCATCCTTCCGCCGTCGGTCGAGGAGCTGCGCCGCCGGCTTGTTAAGCGGGCAACAGATGCGCCGGAGGTTATCGACGAGCGCGTGGCGAAAGCCGAGTATGAGCTAAGTTTCGCCCCCGACTACGACCTGCGTATTGTCAACGACGACCTCTCCGTAGCCGTGGCCGAGACGCGCGAGGCAATAATTGATTTCGTTAATTCTTGAACATTAAGCAGATTTCTATAAATCCCACTAAGTCGAATCATCACGCAGCTTCCGATGGAAAAGCCACGCCGAAAGATAGGCATTTTTGGAGGATCGTTTAATCCGGTCCACAACGGGCATCTGTCGCTCGCTGAGGCGATATGCCGCTCGGGAGCAGTCGATGAGGTGTGGCTGACGCTTTCGCCTCAGAATCCGTTCAAGAGGTCGAAGACCCTCGCCGCCGACCGTCACCGGCTGGCAATGTTGCGCCTCGCGGCGCATGGTGTCGAGGGAGTGGATGTCTGCGACGTGGAATTGTCGTTGCCGCGTCCGTCCTACACCATCAACACGCTCACCCATCTCAGCCGGCAGTTTCCCGATGTGGAGTTTAAGCTCATCATCGGGGCTGACAACTACGTGGTTTTCGACCGTTGGTACGAGCATGAGCGTCTTGTCGCCGAATACGGTCTTATCGTCTATCCTCGGCGCGGATTCGCCCTTCCTGAAAGCGCGGAGGGTGTTGTTTTTGTTGATGCCCCGCTGTTCGACGTGTCATCGACGCAAATCCGCGAGGCCATAGCTTGCGGAGCGGGCTTCGAGGCGATGCTGCCCTGCGGGGTGGCCGATTATATCAAGCAGAATAAACTTTATGGTTATGGAAGAGAATAAATTGACAGGCAATGCATTGGCGTTTATCGCCCTGTGCAACGAGTATTGCGGGGAAGTGGAGAATGCCCCCCTTGACGAGAAGGCTCCATTCGTGGAGAAAATGACTCGCCTTCTCCCGAGAATCTACATCTCAGCGCTCGATTTGAAAGTGGATAACGAGGTGGCCGACGGCCCTTTCCTTGAAGGAGTGCTGGAGGAGGATTATTACGACGCTATCCGCCGTAGGCTCGAGACGCTGTTCGGTGCCGACGACACTTACCTTGAGGTGTTCGAGGAGGATATGAAATACTCCGACACGCCCATCGCCGCCTACATCTCGGAGAACTTGGCCGACATATTTCAGGTGCTCTACAATTTCATAGAGATGGTGAAGGACTCGCCGACGCCTATGATCAACGCCGCCATCATGGCTGTCAAGGAGGACTTTTCAATCTATTGGAGCCAAATCCTGTGTAATGTGATGCGTGCGCTCAACAATCTCCTGTCGCCCGATTTCGAATCAGATTATTAACCATCCAAAACATATTGACATGACAGATTATATCACCTCATTGAAAGATTTTCTCGACCGAAGCACCTGCAATTTCTGGGCTGTCGATACCGTAGCCCGCTGTTTGGAGTCGTCGGGCTTCGACCGCCTCGACCTTGCCGAGCAATGGGACCTCCGTCGCGGCGGAAAGTATTACGTCACCAAAAACGACTCAGCCATTTTCGCGTTCGCCGTCGGATCGGGCGACGTGGCCGACGGATTCAAAATCATTGCCGCCCATAGCGACTCGCCCGGATTCCGCATTAAGCCCAAATCGGAGATCGTCAGCGATGGGGGTGTGGTGAAGCTGAACACCGAAGTCTATGGCGGACCGATACTATATACATGGTTCGACCGTCCGCTGTCGATTTCAGGGCGGGTGATGCTGCGCTCCGCCAATCCGCTCCGTCCCGAGATGCGGCTCGTGCGCTTCGACCGCCCGCTGTTGACCATTCCGCATCTCGCCATTCATTTCAACCGCCAGGTCAACGAGGGCAACAAGCTTTCGAAGCAGAAGGATATGCTTCCCGTTATTGGGAAAATCGCTGAGGAATTCGAACGCGACAATATGATTGTCAATCTTGTTGCCGACGAATTGCGGGTCGATGCGTCGGACATCCTCGACTTCGACCTCACTCTCTACGACACCACTCCCGCCTGCACATTGGGTCTGCACGACGAGTTTATCACCTCCGGCCGACTTGACGACCTCTCGATGGTCCACGCCGCTTTGTCGGCCCTCGTCGAGTCGTCCGACTCGGTGATGACGCGCGTCATGGCCATTTTCGACAACGAGGAAACAGGCAGCGGCACCAAGCAGGGAGCCGCTTCGCCCGTGCTGAAAACTATCCTCAGAAGGATTGCTTTCTCTTTGGGCGCTGACGACGACGATTTCCTCCGCGCCGTGGCGTCGTCGTTCATGATTTCTGCCGACAACGCCCATGCCGTGCATCCCAACTATGTCGAGAAGCACGACCCCACGAACCATCCCGTGATCGGCGACGGTCCGGTCATAAAAATCAACGCGAACTGTAAATACATGACCGACGCCGACTCGTCGGCTGTGTTCCAGCAAATTTGTGAAGGCGCGGGAGTGCCGGTGCAGTTCTTCGTCAACCATAGCGACGTGGCCGGTGGCTCCACTCTTGGAAATATCCTTACGGCGCAAATCGACCTCCGTGGAGTCGATATGGGAAATCCCATCTGGGCAATGCATTCCGTTAGGGAAACGGCGTCGGTCGATGACCATATCAACGCAATCAAAGCTTTCACATATTTCTATGACTTATAGGCGCATTCTCTTCACTATAGTTATGGCGGCGTTTTTTATTGGTGCTCCGGCACAAGATAAGGCCCACGACTGGGCGCAGTTCTACCGATATGCCGAGGCCAACAAGGAATTGTCGTCAACGCCTTTCGCCATCCTCTTTGGCGACTCTATTACCGACTTCTGGGCGGGTTACGACCCTGACTTCTTCGCCGACAACAACCTGCTCGGGCGAGGCATTTCCGGTCAAACCACCTCGGAAATGCTCGTCCGTTTCCGCAGCGATGTCAT
>CADBML010000156.1 GCA_902795825.1 uncultured Bacteroidales bacterium | reverse complement strand
CGTGATTCCTCAGATTTCGGCAATCCTCGGCCCGTGTGCCGGCGGCGCTGTCTATTCGCCCGCTTTGACCGACTTCACAATCATGGCTAAAGGCATTTCCTATATGTTCCTCACCGGACCGAAGGTCGTCAAGACCGTGACCGGCGAAGATGTCAACGAAGAGACCCTCGGCGGAGCCACAGTCCACGCCACGAAGAGCGGTGTGACCCACTTCGCTGCCGAAGACGGCGAAGACGCTATCCGCATCATCCGCAAACTCTTCTCTTACATTCCTCAGAACAACCTCGAAGAGGCTCCTCTCGCAGAATGCAACGACCCGATCGACCGCGCGGAGGATATGCTCAACGAAATCATCCCCGACTCAGCCAACCGTGCTTACGATATGTATCAAGTGATCGGCGCTATCGTCGATAACGGCGAATTCCTCGAAGTCTCGAAGGACTACGCAAAGAACATCATCATCGGCTTTGCCCGTTTCAACGGTCAGTCAGTGGGCGTTGTCGCCAACCAGCCCAAATTCCTTGCCGGTGTGCTCGACTGCAACGCTTCGCGCAAGGCAGCACGTTTCGTCCGCTTCTGCGACGCATTCAACATTCCTTTGGTGACGCTCGTCGATGTCCCCGGATTCCTCCCCGGAACAGGTCAGGAGTACAACGGTGTCATCCTCCACGGCGCGAAACTGCTCTACGCTTACGGCGAAGCCACAGTGCCCAAAGTCACTGTCACCCTCCGCAAGAGTTACGGCGGCAGCCACATCGTGATGAGTTGCAAGCAACTCCGCGGCGACATGAACTACGCATGGCCTTCGGCTGAAATCGCCGTCATGGGCGGTGCGGGCGCTGTCAATGTGCTCTACGCTAAGCAGGCTAAGGAAGCCGAAGATCCCAAAGCGTTCCTCGCCGAAAAGGAAGAGGAATACAACAAACTCTTCTGCAATCCTTACAACGCCGCCAGGTATGGCTACATCGACGATGTCATCGAGCCGCGCAACACTCGTTTCCGCATTATCCGTGCCCTTCAACAGCTGCAAACCAAGAAGCTTACGAATCCGTCGAAGAAACACGGCAATATTCCTCTGTAATCAACCGATAAGCCTCGGCCCGCACGGCTCAATGGCGGGCGGGCCACGGCTTTTTTCATCTTTCACTAACATTCGTCAATAATGAAACGTAGCATAATCCTGCTGACTCTTATCGCTGTCGTCGGTTGCGCGTCGATGTCGGCCCAAGGCCGTCGCGGTTTGCGCCTCAACGAAGTGATGGTGGTTAACGACAGCAATTATGTTGATGATTACGGAAAGCGCGGAGCATGGATTGAACTTTTCAACTCCACTTTCGGCCCGCTCGAAATTTCGAAAGTTTTCCTTACGAACGACCCGCAGAACCCCAAAATGTATCCTGTGCCGCTGGGTGACGTGAACACTCGCATCCCCAAACGCCAGCATATTCTCTTCTGGGCCGACGGCAAACCGACCTACGGCACGTTCCACACCAACTTTACGCTCGACCCTAACCGCGAGAATTGGATCGGCGTTTACGACACCGACGGGCTGACGCTGATCGACTCGGTGACAGTCCCCGTCATGGAATCAAACCGATCGTTTGCCCGCATCGACGACGGGGTGGGCGCATGGGAAGTGCGCGACGGTGTGTCGGAAGGAAAACATATCACCCCCAGCAGCGCCAATCGCATCAAAGACACGAACGGCAAAGTGGATATGTTCCATGCCAACGACAGTCACGGCTTCAGCCTGACAATCATGGCCATGGCAATCGTTTTCACTGCTTTGCTCGTGCTTTGTGTTTGCTTCTGGATAATCTCGAGAATCGGTGCTAAGAAACTTAGCGACAAGAAGCTCAAATCGCAGGGCGTTGACCCCACGAGCATCAAACGCGCTGAACGTCCGCAAGGCGACTCCGGCGAGGAAATCGCCGCTATCGTGATGGCTCTGCATGAGCATCTCAATGCCCACGACAATGAGGCTACAATCCTCACCATCAACAAGGTGCGTCGCGCTTATTCGCCGTGGAGCTCGAAAATCTACTCCCTGCGCGAAATCCCACGCCGCTAAATCACGTTTTTTCGTCAAATCATCAACTCATCCAATAAGTAAAATGAAAGAATACAAGTATAAAATAAACGGAACGACATATACGGTGACTGTCGGCGATATCGAGGAAAACATCGCCCATGTCGAAGTGAACGGCACTCCCTACAACGTCGAACTTGACAAACCCGTGGCCAAGCCCATCGTTTCGGCTCCGCGTCCCGCTGCCGCTCCGCGCACAGAGACGGGGGAAAAGGTGATAACGAAACCCGCCGCCACATCGACAGGTGCCTTCAAAGTGGTGGCTCCACTCCCTGGCGTGGTTCTTGAAATTCAGGCTAAAGTCGGCGACACGGTGAAAGCATCCGACACGGTTATGGTGCTTGAAGCCATGAAGATGGAAAATGCCATCCATGCCGGCCGCGACGGTAAGATTTCAGCTATAAATGTCGAAAAGGGCGAATCAGTGCTCGAAGGCGCAGTTCTCCTTTTAATCGAATAATACCGGTTGACCTATGGACTTTTCTGATTTTATCGTAACTAATCTCAATCAGTTCTGGAGTCTGACAGGCTTTGCCAATGTCACTTGGTCGCACGTGGCTATGCTTCTCGTGGGTCTGTTTTTCATTTGGCTGGCCATAAAGAAGGATTTCGAGCCGATGCTGCTTGTGCCTATCGGTTTCGGTATTCTCATCGGCAACATTCCTTTCGACTCTACAGCCGGGCTTGAAATAGGCATCTACGAAGAAGGCTCGGTGCTCAACATCCTTTATAACGGTGTGAGTGCCGGATGGTATCCTCCGCTAATCTTCCTCGGCATCGGCGCTATGACCGACTTCTCGGCCCTTATCGCCAACCCGAAGTTGATGCTCGTGGGCGCTGCCGCACAGTTCGGTATTTTCGGCGCATATATGGTGGCTCTCGCTCTCGGGTTTATGCCCGACCAGGCTGGCGCTATCGCCATCATCGGAGGTGCCGACGGTCCGACGGCTATCTTCCTGACGTCGAAACTCGCGCCGAACTTGCTTGGAGCAATCGCCGTGTCGGCATATTCCTACATGGCTCTTGTGCCGGTGATTCAGCCGCCGATTATGCGACTGTTCACCACCAAGAAAGAACGCCTCATCAAGATGAAACCCGCCCGCGCCGTGAGCCAGAACGAGAAAATCATCTTCCCGATTGTCGGCTTCCTGTTGACGTGCTTCGTCGTGCCCTCGGGCCTTCCGTTGCTCGGTATGCTCTTCTTCGGCAACCTTTTGCGCGAATGTGGCAAGACCACCCGCTTGGCAAAGACCGCAAGCAATGCCCTCACCGACATCGTGACGATTCTGCTCGGCATGACCGTGGGTGCTTCTACTCAGGCATCGGAATTCCTTACCGTTGATACGCTTAAGATTTTCGCCCTCGGTTTCATGGCTTTCGTCATCGCTTCGACATCGGGCGTGTTGTTCGTCAAGTTGTTCAACCTCATTCTTCCGAAGAGCAAGAAGCTCAACCCGCTCATTGGCAACGCCGGCGTTTCGGCAGTGCCTATGGCTGCGCGAATTTCCAACAACCTCGGATTGGAGTATGACCCGTCGAACTATCTGCTGATGCACGCCATGGGTCCGAATGTGGCAGGCGTTATCGGCTCGGCAGTCGCCGCCGGTGTCCTCCTCGGCTTCCTCGCTTGATAAAGAGGAACGCGGAAAGTTTAGAATTTATAGAGTTTTAAATTTTCCTCACTTTAGAATAGAAAAATCCCCTGAGGCAAGGCCGCAGGGGATTTTTTCGCTATGTCGTCGGGCTATTAGTCGATGCAATGCGGTTAGTCGCAGTCGGAGCGGAAGTAGTGGTGGGAAGCGGAACATTCGTGGGCCGACTGATCGACGATGAGGTGGCGGTTGGCCAT
>CADBML010000155.1 GCA_902795825.1 uncultured Bacteroidales bacterium | reverse complement strand
GCCCGCATTGCTCCCTCTTTCCCGCCAAGCATCTTCCAAATATTCTCTCTGAATTTCCAGAAAGGCAATTTATAGAAATCCCCTATAGAGAATATAGAATATTTAGATAATCAAGTGCTTCGATAATTTATAGAGCATCCTGAATATCCTTAGCTTCCGCATTGACGGGGGACTGTTGGGAACGGATTTATTCGAAGACGAATGTGGTTGTCAGGGGGTAATGGTCGGAATAACGCACGTCGCCACGAATGATTTTGCGTGGCTTGATTTTTCCACGATAAAAGACATGGTCAATTCGGAAGAAAAAGCGTTTCTCATTGTAGGTAATCGTCGGACCGAATGCCGTATCGGCGTATGCATCGCCGAAATCGTCGCCGCGAAGGATATAGTAGGCGTGGCTTGCCGGTGTGTCGTTAAGGTCGCCGCAAATGATGATGTTGTCGGCGGTCGATAGCCAAGAGTCGACGCCCCGCCTGATGTCGCGACACTCGTCGGCATGCCGGCGTAGTGCGGCGGAGAGTTTCACCATCAGGTTGGCTCGCGCTTTGCGGATGTTGCCTTTCGCTTCGCCGCGAGTGAGGTTGAGATATGTGCCTTTGTCGTCGTCGGTGAGTTGGATTGAATATAGGTGGACGTTGATTAGCACGATAGAACGTGAGCCGATTGCGACTCTGTGGGCGCATATTCTGCTTTTTCCGTCGTTGATTTCGCCGATGTTCAGGTCAGTTATGGGGAACTTCGAGAGAATCGACTGCCCGTCGGTCTCGCCGATAAACCGGTAGGGATAGCGGGCTTTTATCGAATCGGACTGGGCGGAGTAAACGTGGGCTTTCTTATAATAAGAGAGGTATTCACATTCTTGAAGCGCGACGATATCGGGGTCTTCCTTAAGAATGAACGAGAGTGTCGGGTTGGTGTCGTCGGGATAATCGCCTTGTTTGTTGAGGAAATTATAGACGTTGTAAGTCATCAGCGAGAAAGAGCGCTGGCGTTCGTCGTTGTCGATGGACGAGGTCAGATTGAGCGGACAAATAAGAAGAATCGGTTTGATCGAGGCCACTATTGCCAATGCCGGCACGACTGCCGTTTTCCGCTTCACCACCAAGTCGGCCACCAAGAGTGAAAATGATGCCAGAATGACAATGGGAAACGCCATCGACGATGCCGACACGAATCCAGAAGCTTCAGGCCTGACGTGCCCGCCAAAAGCCGACATTAGGTGGACGATGAACATTAGCACGTTGACTGACCACCACAACACCGACCATGCCTTACGCCAAGCCGATTTTTTCTTGTTTTTTTTGCTTTTCGATGTCATTTTATCTTGCGGCTGACCTCGAATAGGCGGCGTTTTTCGTCGGCGGTAAGTCCCGTATATCCCGACCGCTTCAGTTTTTCAAGGATCGTGTCGAGTTCATTCTGCTCCTCTTCCGACAGTCGGCCGTCGGTTCGGGCTGAGTTGCCGGTTTTGGACGCGCCATCGTGGCTGGCGGTGTTGCCGGATTGGGAATCACCGTCGTGTCGGGAAGAACTGCCGGCTTTGCGCTCGGCTGTTTTAGTTTTCTTAGTCTTATGCCGCCGCACTTTTGGAGCCGACTTGTCGCGTGAGCAAAGGCTGGCGATAGAATCGATGGCGGCGTTGACGTGGCGAGTGATGTCTATGCCTCGGTTGAGGGCGAGCGCATAGATGGCTCCGATAATCGCGCCCCCGATATGGGCGAGATGACCTCCCGAGTTGATGTCGGTGAGGCTTAATAAGTCGATTGCGATTGCGATGATCGCAATCCATTTGAGGGCGACGTTCCCGATGAACAAAAGCCTGAGGTTGTAGTCGTGATGTCGGATGGCCGTAGCCACCACTATGGCCATTATGGATGCGGAAGCGCCGATGAGAAGGGCTGACTGCCCGCGGAAGTAAGGCAGGAAAGTGTAAGCGAGGATGTAGAGAAGTCCGCCGGCGAGTCCGCCGTAGAAGTAGAGTACAACCAACTGCTTCGGTGTCGAAGAGTAAAGGAAAATCTGCCCGAACCAATAAAGAAGCAGCATATTGAAGAGGATGTGCATCACGTCGTAATGGACGAACATGTATGTCAACGCCGTCCACGGCCGATAAGCGAGCTCGGAGAAAGACGCGGGCAGAGCCAAAAACTCTTGGAGAGCGCTGGCTTCGACGTTGAACAGGACGCAGACGATTGCTGAAAGCCTCAAAATGAGGAAAACAGCGATGTTGATGTAGATGATTTTCATCAACATCGAGGCGGACAAGAACCGTTGTTTAATAGTAGCCGCCATAGCCTCCGGTGTTGATTGTCCCCTTGTTCTTCCAGTAGAGTAACATCAGAAGTCCGAAAAGCATTCCTCCGAGGTGGCAGAAATGGGCCACGCCGTCGCCGGTGGTGGAGAGGGCGAGCAAGAGCTCGATGGCACCGTAGCCGATGACCATCCATTTAGCCTTGATGGGAATGGGGATGAACATGATATAAAGGGGCATATTTGGGAAAATGAAGGCGAAAGCGAGCAGAATCCCATAGACAGCCCCCGACGCCCCAATCGTCGGCACGTTGATGATTAGGTTTAGAGTGCCGGCATCGCCCATCCAGTTCATGCCCTGATTGAGCAACTCAGCACCGTTGGTGCGGATGATTTCCAAATCGGCGGGGCTTATGGCTCCGATGAGGTTTTCGTAGCGGATGAAAGCCACGGCCTCTTGCAGCAGAGCCGCGCCAAGCCCGCACGAGATGTAGTAGAAAAGAAACCGTTTCCATCCCAAAACCCTTTCGAGCGTGATTCCGAACATGAACAGAGTGAACATGTTGAAGAAGATGTGGGCGATGTTGCCGGTGTCGTGCAGAAACATATATGTCAACAGCTGCGCCACATTGAAGTCGGGCGAAAGGAAGAAGTGGAGTCCGAAGTGCTTGCTGACATCAAAACGGCTGTCGAAAACAATCGACGCCAACCAACAGATGAAGTTGATTATAATCAGATGCTTGGTGACCGGCGGTAAGTTGCTGAAGAAAGAGTTGCCTCGTGACATTATTGAACGGATGATAGTGGTAAAATCGTTTTATTATTCGGGAGATTGCACCGCTTGGCCTATTTGCGTGATAGCACCGGTCACGGGGTTGAAAATGGCAAAAGCAGGGGCTTTTTTGTCGGTGAAAATTGCCGGGTCGATGCCGAATACCATCCCGAACTGGGCGGCGTCGAACGTCGTTTGTGCCATGACTTCGCCGTCGAATTCGGCCGTGAGAGCAGCGCGGCCGGGAATGCAGTAAGCCACACCACCTTTCGGAAATCGTTTCGTTTCGCCCTTATCGTTTTTCGGCAGTTCGCCACGTGTCATGACATTCAGCGCGATGTTGATGGGGTCGCCGGCAAGGTTGTCGGCGTTGACGATGCCCTCGGTTTGCGACAGACGGGCAATCGTGGTCGTTGTCGAGTCGATGTCCTTGTCGGGAATGAATGAGAAAGTACGTACTTGCGTCGAGGTCTGCGAGGTTCCCAAGAACATGGCAGTCAGGGCCCGCTCTTGAGCGTCGATGCGCTCGAGGACGAGTTGCAGAGCGTGCCCGTCGGGCGGCATGGTCTCGGCCTGTCCGGAAATGATTTCAGAGCGGCTTTGCCTGAGAGCGAAAAGGCTTGCGGCTGCAATTTCGGCGCGTTTGGCGATAGACTGGCTTTGCATCATCTCTTCGCTCATCACCTGCCGTGCGGCTTCCGACTGAAGCGGCGTGGGTTCGGCTTGACGTTCAACGGGGAGCTTCGCGGCGGCGATGTCGAGCGTTTTGTCGGTGTTGAGCGCAAGGGGAATCATCTGTTCGTTGACGATAAGCGTGGCTGCGGAGCCGGCTTTGAATTGGGCGAGGTAGGAGAGTGTATCGACTGCCACTCCGCGAGTGGACAAAGTGACTGATTTCACGCGCCAGCTCACTTTCTCGGCGGTGATGACCTTTTCCGACGAGCCGAAATATTTCACGGCGTAGCGATGAAATTCGCCGGGCTTTTCGACGGTTTTCTCCGCTTCGACGGTGATGTCAACGGCAGTGGTCGGCAGGCGATATATGATGCCGTATTCCGAAATTTTTGATGCGGAAAGTTTTTGTGTTGATTGTGCGGCGACTGAGGCGGGCAACAGAAGCGAGATAATCGCCCAAAAAAATGTTCTCATCATGTGACAGATTATTGCTTGGGATTGAGAATTTCGGAAATGGCGATGCCTGCGGAATCGGCGATGTCGGATGCCGTCACCCCATGTTCGCCGAGTCGGTCGGCGGCGATGTCGCCGGCAAGGCCGTGGACATACACTCCGATGAGTGCCGCCCTTTCGGGCTTGTAGCCTTGGGCTATCAGGGCGGCGATAATTCCGGTGAGCACGTCGCCGCTGCCCGCTGTGGCCATGCCCGAATTGCCTGTGGTGTTGAACATCACTTTGCCGTCGGGACGGATAGTGGCCGTATAGTGTCCTTTGAGAATAATGAAAATGCGATATTTTTTCGCCATTTCAATGGCTTTGACGAGACGGGTTTCGTGGCTGTTGGACGCACCGAAAATGCGGTCGAATTCAAGCGCGTGGGGCGTGATGATCGTCATGGGCTTGATAATGTCGAGAAGAGAGGGCTTCATGGCGATGCAGTTGAGGGCGTCGGCGTCGAGCACCATCGGTGTGCTCGATGTGAGCAGCAAGTTCTCGAGGGCGGAAATAGTAATGTTGTCGGTGCCTATGCCTGGACCGATGGCAATCACGTTGTATCGGCCTTTCACCGCCATGTCGGAAATGAAGATGTCCTTCTTGTCGGCGTCGAAAAGCACTTCGGGGATGGCCGCTTGTGTGGCGATGTAGCCGCAAAGCGGAGCGTGGACTGTCACTTTTCCCGCTCCGGCGCGCATGGCTCCTTTCGCGGCGAGGATAGCAGCCCCCATCATTCCGTAGCTTCCCGCGATGAGCAGCACCGAACCGAATTGGCTCTTGTCGGCAAACGGGTCGCGATGCCGAAGAATGCGGCGGATGTCGGAAGCCTCGATGATGTGGTAGTCGGTGACGGTGGCGTTTGAAATTTCTGAACTGATGTTGAGATCGACCATTTTCCACACACCCACGGCTGGAGCGAAATCAGCAATGAAATACGACAGCCGGGGAAAATGCGCGACGATTGTGACATTCGCGTGAATCATTTTGCGGAGGAGGCTTTCGCGGTTCCATTCGCTCATCATTCCCGAAGGCAGGTCGAACGAGAGGATGAAGGCGTAGGATTCGTTGATGTAGTTGAAAAGCATCGGGAATCCGCTTTCGCCGAGCAGGGGGCGCGACAGGTCGGCTCCGAAAAGGCCGTCAATCACAACGTCGTTTTTCGAGAGTTTCGGCGGCTCGAACAGCGTTTTCCCTGAGTAGATGGCCACGGCTTCGGGATTTGTGTCGTTAAGCCGGTTGAGCTGCACCTGACATTCGGCCGACAAGTTTTGTGAGATGTCGAACACCACAACTTCGACGTGATAGCCTTGCATGATCAGCTTCGATGCGGTGGCGATGGAATAAGCTCCGGCAGTCTCGGCGCCGGCGAAGACGACAATCCTTTTCGACGGGCGGAACCGCGACATTATTTCATAGGCCGCGGAGTCGGACACAGTGCCGATTATTTCATCGAGCGATGTTGCTCCTGAGTTGATGGCGGCCTGAATGGTTTGTTTTATTTGTTTAGCACTGAAAATTTTCATAAAAAAGACAAATGTTATTAGAAACACAAAGGTAGTCAATCGATGGCGAATTTCAAAATAAATATGCTTCCGTTTTCGGTAAAAATGACAAAAAGAGTATAAAAATAGCGGGAAAGTGTTGCAGAAAGAAAAAAGAAGTTGTAACTTTGCAGTCGCAAAACCCGAGGAGAGATGCCGGAGTGGTCGATCGGGGCGGTCTCGAAAACCGTTAACCGCTTACGCGGTTCCAGGGTTCGAATCCCTGTCTC
>CADBML010000154.1 GCA_902795825.1 uncultured Bacteroidales bacterium | reverse complement strand
TACGGCCGCAAGGAGAAAAAAGCCAAGACGGCCTGATTATTGAGTAAATCGTCAACAGACAAAGTAAAATCATAATGAGACGGACGTTTATAACGTTTGCGCTTGCCACCGTCGTCATGACGGTGGCTTCGGCGCAAGTAAAGCCGGGCATCGAAGTGCTCCGCGACAACGGCTTTGCCGAGTTGAAAGGAAAGCGTGTGGGGCTTATCACGAATCCGACCGGCATCGACAACAAGTTTAAATCCACGGTGGATATTCTTCACCAAGCCCCGGGAGTGACGCTGACAGCGCTCTATGCTCCCGAACACGGAGTGCGCGGCGACATCCACGCCGGTGACAAGGTGGATAACATGATCGACCCCGCCACAGGTGTGCCCGTATATTCGATTTTCGGTAAAACCCGCAAGCCGACGCCTGAAATGCTTCGCGACATCGATGTGCTTGTCTATGATATTCAGGACAACGGCTGCCGCTCCTACACGTTTATCTCGTCTATGGGCAATGCTATGGAGGCCTGCGCCGAGAACGGCAAGGAATTTATGGTGCTCGACCGCCCGAACCCCGTCGGTGGCAACAAAATCGAGGGCAACCTCACTGAGGACGACTGCATTTCGTTCGTCAGCCAGTTTAAGATTCCCTATCTCTACGGCTTGACACCGGGCGAACTTGCGAAGTATCTCAACGAGGAGGGCATGCTCGCCAACAAGGCCAAAGTCAACCTGACGGTAATCCCGATGGAGGGCTGGACGCGCGATATGTCGTTTGCCGACACTGGAATGCCGTGGGTGCTTCCGTCGCCCCACATTCCCAATCCCGACGCTTGCATCTACTATCCAGCATCGGGAATCCTCGGCGAACTCTATTTCATCTCAATCGGCGTGGGCTACACCTTGCCGTTCAAACTTTTCTGCGCTACATGGATTGATGCTGAAAAGTTTGCCAAGCGCATGAACGACCTTCACCTCGCCGGCGTTTATTTCCGTCCGATTCACATCAAACCGTTCTACTCCGTTGCGAAAGGCGAGAACGCGCAGGGCGTTGAAATCTACGTCACCGACCGCGAGGCAGCCCAACTGACGATGATACAATTCTATGCCATCCAGGAACTTTACAAACTCTATCCCGACAAGAAAATCTTCGAAATCGAGGAGAACAAGTCGCGGTTGAGAATGTTCGACCAAGTGTGCGGCTCGAAGCAAATCCGCGAGCGTTTCGGCAAACGCTACCGTGTGGAGGACATCATCGACTATTGGAACAAGGATGTCGATTCGTTCCGCGCCGCCTCGAAGAAATACTGGCTCTATCCTGCCACGCCCGCCACAAAACCCTGCAAATCAGAAAAAGACTGCTGCAAATCAAAAACGACAAAATAAAATCATCAAATCAAATCATCAATGGATAAAAGATATAGCGAATTTTTGAAGGCGGCTTCGGCGTTCGTGCCGAAGGAGAGAATCTACACCGACGAATTGCGTCGATTGGCTTGGGGTACTGACGCGAGTTTTTACCGACTTATCCCTCAGATAGTTGTCCGCTCCGACAATGAGGAGGAAGTGGCTCGACTGCTGGCCTTGGCCTCGCAGATTAAGCTTCCTGTGACTTTCCGCGCCGCCGGCACGAGTCTTTCTGGGCAGTCGCTGTCCGATTCGATTCTAATCGTCGCGGGCAAGCATTGGGAAAAATATACCATTGCCGACGATGCCTCGACCATCACGATGCAACCGGGCATTATCGGCGGCCGCGTCAACGAGTATTTGAAACCTTACGGGCGTATGTTCGCTCCCGACCCCGCGTCGAAAAATTCGGCAATGGTGGGCGGCATTGTCATCAACAATGCTTCGGGCATGAACTGCGGCACCCACGCCAACTCCGACAAGGTGCTTCGGTCGATGCGTATCGTCCTTGTTGACGGCACGGTGCTCGACACGGGCGATGAGGCGTCGCGCAACGCATTCCGCCGCACGCATCCCGATTTCGTCGCCGAGATTGAGCGAATCCGCGACGACATCCGCGCCAACGAGCAGCTTTCCGAAAGAATCCGTTATAAATACAAAATTAAGAATGTCACGGGCCTGAACTTGTTGCCTTTCGTCCGCTTTGACGACCCGTTTGAGATCATCGCCCACTTGATGGTGGGCAGCGAGGGCACACTGGCTTTCATGAGCGAGGTGACAGCCAACACGTCGCACCTTTATCCACATTCGGCATCGGCTATGCTCTATTTCTCCGACATCCGCGAGGCGTGCCGTGCCGTGGTGGCGATGAAACGGCTCAACGACGGCAAAGAAGGTCCGGTGTTCTCCGCCGAGATGCTCGACCGCAAATCGCTGGCGTCGGTCAACGACACCACAGGCGAAAATCTTACAGCCGTGCTTACTGAAACGAAGGGTGACACACCCGAGGAACTGCGCGCTAACATCGATAAAATTGTCGAGGCTCTAAGTCCGTTCTCGCTTTTCAAACCCGCATATTTCACCGACAACCCTGCCGAATATTCCGAGTACTGGAAAATCCGTTCGGGCATATTCCCGTCGGTGGGCGGCACTCGACGGCTAGGCACGACGTCGCTCATCGAGGATATCGCTTTCCATATCGAAGACCTCCCCGACGCGACAAGCGACTTGCAGACCCTTCTGCAGAACTCCGGCTACGACGACTATTGCATCTACGGCCATGCTCTCGAAGGCAACTACCACTTCGTAATCGCCCAATCGTTCGACACCGAGAAGGAAATCGAACGCTATCGCGGACTGATGGAAGAAGTGGAGCGTCTTGTGGTTGACCGCTACGACGGTTCGCTCAAAGCCGAACACGGCACGGGCCGCAATATGGCTCCGTTCGTCCGCAAGGAGTGGGGCGACGCCGCCTACGAAATGATGCTCCGTGTCAAACGCCTGTTCGACCCCGACGGGCTGCTCAATCCGGGCGTGATTTTCAACGATGACGCGGAGTGCTTCATCAAGAATCTGAAGCCGATGCCATTGGCAAACGACCATGTGAACAAATGCATTGAATGTGGCTTCTGCGAAGTGAACTGCGTGAGTTGCGGGTTTGCTTTGTCGGCACGCCAACGCATTGTCGTTCAGCGTGAAATATCCCGATTGCGCACAACCGGCGAAGACCCCGAACGGTTGAAAATACTCACCAAACAATTCAAGGAACTCGGCAACAACCTATGCGCGGGCGACGGACTTTGCTCGACATCGTGTCCGATGACAATCAACACCGGCGAGATGATTCACGACCTCCGTCAGGAGGCGTTGCCCGTAGGCAGTTTCGGCCATGGGGTGGGGCGCGTCGTCGCCAACCATCTCCGTGCCGTCAAAGGTCTGCTCCGTCCGGCATTGTCAACCGCCGCCGCCACCCGCGCCGTCATCGGCGACAAGGCCACGGCCTCGCTCGGTCGAGGATTCCATGCTCTCGGTATGCCGCTTTGGACTCCGTCGCTGCCGAAAGCAAATTACATGATGACCGCCCGACTTGCCACGGCTCCCGCAGAGCGGAAAGTGGTGTATTTCCCCAGCTGCATCAACCAGACTATGGGCGCTACCGCCGAAAAAGGCAAGAAGGTGGAAAAACTTGTCAATGTGATGACCCGCCTTTGCGAAAAGGCCGGCTACGAGGTGATTTTCCCCGAAGGAATGAAGCATCTCTGCTGCGGACTGACATGGGAGAGCAAGGGCATGCCCGACATCGCCGACCGCAAATGTGCCGAACTCGAAGCCGCACTGCTAAAGGCTTCTGAAAACGGCAAATATCCGATTCTTTGCGACCAGAGCCCCTGCCTCCACCGCATGCGCGACCACATCAAGAATCTCCGCCTTTATGAGCCTGTCGAGTTCATCCACGACTTCCTCGCGCCTTACCTCGAATTCGAGCCTACCGACGAACCTGTGGCAATCCACGTCACTTGCTCGTCGCGCTTGATGGGTCTGACCGACAAATTCGTAGCCGTGGCGCAAATGTGCTCCCGCAATGTCACCCTTCCCACCGAAGTGGGGTGCTGCGCCTTCGCCGGCGACAAGGGTTTCTTCCGCCCGGCGCTCAACGCATACGCGCTCCGCAAACTCCGTCCGCAAATCGAAAAGGCCGGCATCCGCTACGGCTATTCCAACAGCCGCACTTGCGAAATCGGATTGACCACGAATAGCGGCATCCCCTATAAGTCAATCGCTTACTTAGTTGATAATTCTACCAAACCAAAAAAATAAAACAGATGACTCAAACGACAGCGGCTGCTAAGCCCAAGAAACAGCGTCTCCTCGCTCTCGACATTCTGCGCGGTATCACCATCGCCGGAATGATTCTCGTGAATAACCCAGGCTCGTGGAGCCACATTTACACACCGCTTGAACATGCCGAGTGGAACGGCTTAACACCCACCGACTTGGTGTTCCCGTTCTTTATGTTCATTATGGGCATCTCGACTTTTATCTCGTTGAGGAAATTCGAGTTTAAGTTCTCGTGGCCGCTGTTCTGGAAAATCGTGCGCCGCACGGTGGTGATTTTCCTTATCGGCTTGGCGATAGCCTGGTTCTCCAAACTCTGCTACGGCCTTGCGAGCGGCAAATCGTTCGGCGAGGCTGCGAACTCGTTCGCTAAGTTGAGAATCCTCGGCGTGATGCCTCGGCTGGCGCTTTGCTACTGTGCCGCGTCGATTGTGGCCATTCTGCTCCGTGCGAAACATATCCTGTGGATTGTCAGCGGACTGCTGGTGGTCTATGCCGTGATTCTTTTCGCCGGCTCGGGCTGGGAAGTTTCGGCAAACAACATTATTTCGCGTGTTGACTGCGCCGTTTTGACCCCCGACCACATGTATCACGACGACCTGTTCGGCGATGTGCCCTTCGACCCCGAAGGCATCATCTCGACAATCGGCGCGATAGCCCACGTGCTGCTCGGCTTCTGGGTGGGCAAAGTGTTTATGGGAGAGAAAGATAACCACATGAAGATAAACAAACTTTTCATTGTCGGCGCAATCCTTATCTTCCTCGGCTTCCTGCTCGACTACGGGATGCCCATCAACAAGAAAATCTGGTCGCCCACATACGTTCTCGCCACTTGCGGACTTGCATCGACGTTGCTCGGTCTGCTGATATGGCTAATCGACATCAAGGGCTATAAAAAATGGTGCCGCTTCTTCGAGGCGTTCGGCATCAACCCGTTGTTCATGTATGTGTTGGGCGGAGTGTTGGGCATTATCTTCGGCTCGTTCAAGTTTATCGCCTCCGCGTCGGCCGACGCCGGCGTTACTTCCATCAAAGGCTTCGTGTATAGCGACTGCCTCTGCAACTGGTTTGGCGACCCGACATTTGCCTCCTGCATCTACGCCATTCTTTTTATCGTTTTCAACTGGTCGATAGGCTACATCCTCTACAAGAAAAAAATATACATAAAAATATAAATACAAATAGATTATGATTTTAATTGCAGATTGCGGCAGCACCAAAGTTGACTGGTGTGTGCTAAGTGAAGGAAAGGTCGTGAAACAGGTGTTCACGACAGGTATGAACGCATTGCTGATGACGGAGGACGAGATGGCCGCCCGCATAGGCGACGAACTGATGCCGGGCATCGAGGGCTATCCCATCGACACGGTCTATTATTACGGCGCCGGATGTATTTCAGAAGAAGTGTGCGGCGGTGTGCGCCGAGCTATCGCCCGACATATTCCCGACACGAAGAAAATCGACGTGAATAGCGACCTGTTGGCGGCAGCCCGCGCTCTTTTCGGCACGGAGGCCGGTATTGCCTGCATCATGGGCACAGGCTCAAACTCCTGCTACTACGACGGCCGTGCTATTGTCGATAACGTGTCGCCTCTCGGCTACATTCTCGGTGATGAAGGCTCGGGCGCTGTGCTTGGCAAAATCCTCGTAGGCGACGTGCTGAAAGAGCAACTTCCGAAGGCTCTTTGCGAGAAGTTTCTCGACGAGTACAAGCTCACACGCCTCGACATCATCCGCCGCGTGTATAAGGAGCCAGGTGGCAACCGCTTCCTCGCATCGCTCTCGCCGTTCCTTATCAACAACATCGAAGAGCCGGCCATCAAGCAGTTGGTGATCAACGCATTCACGGCTTTCTTCGTGCGCAACATCCAGCACTACGAAGGCTACAAGAAACTGAATGTCAACTTCGTGGGGTCGGTGGCGTACTACTATGCCGACTTGCTGCGTGAAGCCGCCGAACCGCTCGGCATCACTGTGGGCAACATCATCAAAAGCCCGATGGAAGGCCTCGTCGAATATCACGCAGTGAATGGCTGATTTAAGTGGCTTTCTATAAATTCCCCGTTCAAAATGATTTCAAAACAAACAGTAACGACAATGAACTCTTTCGTAAATTCAGAATTATATTTGT
>CADBML010000153.1 GCA_902795825.1 uncultured Bacteroidales bacterium | reverse complement strand
TATAAAAGACAACTTTGTCATTATCAAGCTAATGGTCGATGACAAAACCGATTTGCCGGCATCCTACTCCGTAGATGAAAACGGAAAGACTACCGAAATCCGCACCGTTGGCGACCGCTGGAGCTACCTCCAACGCCACAAATTCAACGCCAACAGCCAACCCTACTATGCCATCCTCGACAACAACGGGCAACCTCTCGCCCCGCCCGCTTTCTACGACGAATCAGTCGAGAAATTCTCCGCCTGGCTTCAATCAGCCCTCAGTAATTACAAATAATCAATCTCAAACGCAATAACCATGCATTCACGTCAGGAAAAAATTGAAGCACTCGGACGAGTAATCGATACACTCGACATCCTCCGTGTGGAATGTCCGTGGGACCGCAAACAGACCAACGAATCGCTCCGCCCAAACACGATAGAGGAAACTTACGAGCTCTGCGACGCCCTCCTCAACGACGATGCCGCCAACATCCGCAAAGAACTCGGCGACCTGCTCCTCCATATCCTCTTCTATGCCAAAATCGGCGAGGAAAAAGGCGATTTCGACATAGCCGACGTGGCCGATGCGCTCAACTCTAAGCTAATCTTCCGCCACCCCCACGTGTTCGGCGAGGTTGACGTAAACGGTGACGCCCACAAAGTGGAACAAAACTGGGAGCAAATCAAACTCAAAGAGAAAGGCGGCAACAAAACAGTGCTTGCCGGCGTGCCTAAGGCTTTGCCGGCTATGATTAAGGCCGACCGCATTCAGGAAAAAGCCGCCAACGTGGGCTTCGACTGGGACGAACGTAGTCAGGTGTGGGACAAGGTGCGCGAAGAGGTGACCGAATTCACCGTAGAGGTGCGCAATCACGACCACGATCGCATGGAAGCGGAATTTGGCGATGTCCTTTTCAGCCTCATCAATGCCGCACGACTATACAAAATCAACCCCGAAAACGCCCTCGAGCGCACTAACCAGAAATTCATCAAACGCTTCAACTACGTGGAACGCCGAGCCCACGAAATGGGTCGCGACCTCCGCGACATGACTCTCGCCGAAATGGACGCGCTTTGGAACGAGGCAAAAACGCTATAATAGCTTTCCATAATCAGCCTCAGCCACTCGACCGATTTAAGCCCATTCAGCCGATTTAAGCCTATGATTGTCTGCATCACCGAAAAGCCCAGCGTGGCCCGCGACATCGCCGAAATCCTCGGCGCACGCTCTCGGCATGACGGCTACTTCGAAGGTAACGGCTATCAAGTGACGTGGACTTTCGGACACCTCTGCACGCTTAAAGAGCCGGCCGACTATTCCGACCTTTGGAAGCGGTGGTCGCTCGCCGTGCTGCCGATGATTCCGCCGCGCTTCGGCATCAAACTCATCGACCAGGCGAGCATCGTCAGGCAGTTCGGCGTGATTGAGTCGCTCATCAAAAACGCCGACGAGGTGATTAATTGCGGTGATGCTGGACAAGAGGGGGAACTCATCCAACGGTGGGTGATGCAAAAGGCGAACATCGCCTGCCCTGTGAAGCGGCTCTGGATTTCGTCGCTAACCGACGAGGCCATCCGCGAAGGCTTCAACGGACTCCAGCCCGGTTCTGCCTACGACAACCTCTACCACGCCGGCCTTTGCCGCGCCATCGGCGACTGGATCCTCGGCATGAACGCCACAAGGCTTTATTCGCTAAAATATTCCTCACCGGGCAAAGTCCTGTCAATCGGACGGGTGCAGACCCCCACCCTCGCCCTCATCGTCAAACGGCATCTCGAAATCGCAAACTTCACCCCCACCGACTTCTGGGAACTGAAAACCGTCTATCGCGAGACCACCTTCAACGCCACTTCCGGCCGCTACGACACGGAAGATGCCGCCCAAGAGGCTCTTCAACGGATTGTCGATTTCCCCTTCACAGTGAAATCCGTTACCCAAAAGCTGGGCAAGGAATTCCCTCCGCGGCTCTTCGACCTCACTTCGCTCCAAGTGGAATGTAACCGCCGCTGGGGCTGGACCGCCGACGACACACTCTCGCTTATCCAGTCGCTCTACGAAAAGAAAGTGACCACCTACCCCCGCGTCGATACCACCTATCTTCCCGACGACATCTATCCGAAAGTGCCCGACACTCTGCGCCGGCTTACGCCCTACGCCGCTCTCGTCGAACCACTGCTCGCCAAGAAATTGCCCAAATCGAAAAAGGTGTTCGACAATTCGAAAGTGACCGACCACCACGCAATCATACCCACCGGCGTGGCGCCCTCGGCTCTCGTCGACCGCGAACGGCTGCTGTATCATCTTATCGCAAAGCGGTTTATCGCCGCTTTCTATCCCGACTGCCTTTTCGAGCAGACAACCGTGCTCGGAGAGGTCAACGGCGTGGAGTTCAAGGCTTCGGGGAAAGTCGTCACCGTCCAAGGCTGGCGTGTGGTATATGAGGGCGACAAAGTGCTGACCCGCAACGCCGAAAAGGACAAAAACGACGAGGAAGCCACTTTGCCGCACTTCGTCGAGGGCGAATCGGGTCCCCACTCCCCCTCACTTCAAAAGAAAACCACCCAGCCGCCGAAATACTACACCGAAGGCACGCTGCTCCGCGCCATGGAGTCGGCCGGCAATACCGTCGATGACGAAGAACTACGCGAAGCGATGAAAGAGAACGGCATCGGCCGTCCGTCAACCCGCGCCAACATCATCGAGACGCTTTTCAAACGGAAATACATCTACCGCGAGCGCAAAAGCATCATGGCTTCGCAGGCGGGAATCGACCTCATCAACCTCATTAACGAACCGCTGCTGAAAAGTGCGTCGCTCACAGGTCTGTGGGAACGCAAACTTCGTCAAATCGAACGCGGCGAATACTCCTCCGCAGAGTTTATCGAAGAGATGAAAACGCTCATCAACGAAGTGACACTCAATGTCTTGCAGGACAATTCAAGCACACGCATCGTAATCGCTGACGACAAGCCTTCCGCCAAAACTGCTAAAAACAAACGAAACGCCGCAGACAAAAAACCGGCCGAGCGCAAACCGCGCATCACCAGCTTTGAGCAGATCACCTGCCCGCTTTGCAAGAAAGGACACATCCTCAAAGGCCGCACGGCCTACGGCTGCAGCGAATACGCTTCCGGCTGCTCGTTGCGGCTCAACTTCGACCAATACCCCGCCGACCTCACCCCCGCCCGCCTCAACGCCCTCATCAAAAAGATGAAATAACCACACAAATAGGACCACGGCTTATTTATCAAACAACAACCGTTAGAAATGAGGAGTGAGAAATGAGGAATCGGGCTGTTATGCTCGCATATACAGAACTTGAGCGATGGCGCAGAATGGGCTCACAGAGCCAGCATCACTTCCAAGAGTTTTTATTGTTTTTGTTTCTTCGGCGACACCGGTTTATGCAAGTGATCCTCAATTCCTTATAATTTGTGTTTGAAACAGTATTCTCTTCACAAGAGAAATTAGATTTCCTCAGGAAAGCCAAAGATAAGGGATTTTTTATTCGTTTTTTC
>CADBML010000152.1 GCA_902795825.1 uncultured Bacteroidales bacterium | reverse complement strand
ATAATCCTGAATTTACGAAAGAGTTCATTGTCGTTACTGTTTGTTTTGAAATCATTTGAACGGGGAATTTATAGAAAGCCCCTTTAAAGGATAAAGAGGGTCTATTGCTGATTGAGGGGCTCCACATGGATTGCCACGTGGGTGTCGGCTCCGTAGCGATCTTTCAGCCGCCGTTCGATTTCCGACGCTCTGCTATGGGCATCGTAGAGCGAAACGTTGCCGTCCATAAGTATGTGCATTTCAATGGCGTAGCTGTTGCCTATGCGCCGTGTGCGGAGGGCATGTGGACGAATCACTTCGGGCACGCTACCCGCAATTTCGAGGATTTCTTTCTCCACATCGTCGGGCAAGGATTTTTCCATTAGGTCGCCAACGCCGTTGCGAAGCAGGTCGATTGCCACCTTCGCGATGACTAAACCGACGAGAATCGAGGCTATTGGGTCGAGCACGGCCCAACCTTCGCCGCCGATTATCGCGCCGCCAATGCCTAAAGCGGATGCTATGGAGGAGAGTGCGTCGCTGCGGTGATGCCAGGCGTTAGCTTTTAGCGCTTGCGAGTCGAGGCGTTTCGCCCAAATGATGGTGTATCGGAATATGCCCTCTTTAAGCAGGATGGAAATCAAAGCCGCCCAAAGCGCAAGGATTCCGGGCATGGAAAGCGTGCCGCCGCCTGTCCAACTGACCACTTTGCTTACTCCGCCAATGAGGATATAGAGGGCGACGACGAGCAGCGCGGCGCCGATGATGGTGGTGGCGAGTGTCTCGTATTTGCCATGACCGTAGTCGTGGGATTTGTCTTTCGGGCGGTTGCTGACGTTGACAAACGCAAGCACTACGATGTCGGTTATAAAATCCGATGCGGAATGGACGGCGTCGGCAATCATGGCGGCACTGTTGCCTATGATGCCGGCGGCGAATTTCAGGGCAATCAACAGGGCGTTGACCACGCTGCCCCAAAGTGTCACACGATATATTTGCTTTTCGCGGCTCATCACAGCCGGTTAAAATTGGTTATAGATAAACGGAGCCACGTCGGCCGACATGAACTGGAGAACGAGTTGCACGGTCAGGACGAAGATGACCAGCTTGAACAACCACGGCAACCCGACGAAGCCTTCGCCCATCTGCTCGATCCATTGGGTGGGGAGCGCGTGGGTGAGAATCATCAGGACCATCATAATGCACCACACATAGCGCACCTCGAAGAATGGGGCGGCGTAAGCAAGGTCGAAGGTGGTGAAGATGTTTACGACGATGGCAGCGGCGTCGGCGAAGGAGTCGGCGCGGAAGAACACCCAAAGGAGCGTGACAACGGTCATAGTCAGAAGCCAAGAGATGGCTTTTACAGGCCAAGTGTCGGGAATCTCCTTCAGCCACGGGCGGCACATTTTATGCACGATGAGTCCGCCGCCGTGCATCGCCCCCCAGAACACGAATTTCCAGCTTGCTCCGTGCCATAATCCGCCGATGAGCATAGTGAGGAAATTGTTGAGATAGGTGCGGAACTTGCCCTTACGGTTGCCACCGAGGGGAATATATATGTAGTCGCGGAGCCACGTGGAGAGCGAGATGTGCCAGCGATGCCAGAATTCGGTGAGGTTTTTCGACTTGTAGGGCAGGTTGAAGTTGGCGGGGAGTTGGAATCCCATGATAGAGGAGATTCCGATAGCCATGTCGGAGTAGCCGGAGAAGTCGCAATAGATTTGCATCGTGTAGCCTATCGCGCCCATAAGCGATTCGAAGCCCGAATAGCCCGTAGGGTTGTCGAATATGAGGTTGTTGTATTGAGCAATGTAGTCGGCGAAAACGGCTTTTTTGACAACGCCGATGATAATCAGCCAAAGACCGATGTAAATTTCGTGGCGGTCGGCTTGCCGGTTCTCGCGGATCTGCGGGAGCAGCACGTCGGCACGGACGATAGGGCCGGCGAGGAGCGCGGGGAAAAAGGAGAGGAAAAAGAGATATTCGATCCAGTTCTCGGCGGGGCTGATTTTGCCGCGATATACATCCACCACGTAGCTGATCGAGCGGAAGGTGTAGAAAGAGATGCCGATTGGAAGGATGATGTCGAGGGGCTGGAAATTGCCGCCTATGATGTCGGTCCACGTCGATAGCAAGAAGTTGGCATATTTGAAGTAGGCGAGCACACCAGTGGAGATCACCACCGATACAATAAGCAAAGCCCGCTTCGTCAGTTTGCTTTCTGTGTGGGCTATCTGCTTCGAAATCAGATAGTCAACAGCCGAAGTGGCCACAAGGAGGAGGAAAAACACTCCGCTCGACTTGTAATAGAAGTAGAGGCTGAAGAGGATTACGAAGAGCATCATCTGCCAGCGGCGTCGCTTCAGGAGGGCATAGACGGGGACGAAAATGATGAACAACGCCCAAAACAGTCCGCTTGTGAAGAGCATCGGTGCCGACGGGTCGTAGCTGAGCATATTAAGGATGTTGTGGAGAATCTCGTTCATGGCTTCTTGTCGTTTTTCGCTTTTTCCTGACGTTTCTTCACTACGTCGCGCCAATGCCCGGGCTGGATCACCTCCACACGGTTTGCCTTTGCCGTGTTGACCGACGGCTTGTCGAGCTTGAGCGAGTAGGGCGAATGTGCTGGCATCCAGCGGACAATGCTGTCCATCCATATGACGGCCGAGGAGCGGGTGGGGTGCGCTCCGTCTTTGGCCCGGTCGAAATGCATGCCGTCCGACTTGAAGTAGCATCCCTCTTTTGTGTTCTTTGCGATCAAACGGTTAATGCCGGTGTCGGGTTTCCAGTTTGGCGGTCCAATCCACAAGTAGGGGGTAGAGCCGATTTGCGAAATCATATTTTTCACATATTTGTCACGGCGGTTTTCGATGTCGCGCACAAACAGCTCGTTTGCTCCGAGGCAGATGAAAAGGAAGTCGGGCCTGTATTTGTTGATAAACTCCCTCACTTTGGTGGTTTCGCCCCAAATTTCGCTTGTGGAGCTGTACCAGATGACCGAATATAGGCTGTGGCCGTTCTCTTTGGCGTAAGCGGCAAGCCGAGGCGAAAGGCCCTCGAGCATCGAGTCACCGATGAAGAGGATCACTTTGCCGTCGGGCGATGCGGGGCTGGGAATTTCGACGGGGGCTTCTTCAGGCAGAGGCGCTTCGCCGGGGTCGGCCTCTGGCGCTTCGGCTTCGCCTTGAGCCGAACCTTCGTTTTCGGACGGCGAGGCGGCGTCGCCGGCGTCGTCGTTGTCGCCGAGTGATTCCGATTCAGGCGAGTCGGGCATCAACGACGACATCATCCCGCTCGAGCGGAGAGTGAAATCGACATCGACATCGCCGAAAGCCGACACGCAAAAAAATATCACAAACGAAATGGTCAAAATCGACCATAATCCCAAGTACTTTTTCATCAATTACGCTTAGGTGATAATCAGTAAATCAAAAAATTTCCCAAAATTAAGGAAAAATCGCCTTAAATCAGCCATTTTTGCTGCAAAAACTGTGTTTTCGGGCTTTGAAGCCCCCAAAAATAAAAAAAATAACATAATTGGCGGCTGTTTTCTTTATTTGGCCGATAAAAATCATTAACTTTGCCGGTGAAAAATTTCGGGGGGCTTTCCATATATTCCCCGTTCAAAAAGGATGTCAAAATAAACAGCAGTAATAATGAACTCTTTCGTAAATTTAGGATTTTATCCGAATCTACTTGTCAGTCGTTCGGTAGCAATGCCCGCATTGTTCCCTTGCTTCCGCCGAGTATCTGCCGAGTATCATCTCTGAATTTCCGGAAAGACAATTAATAGAAATCCCCTAAGTCACAAATGACTACAGAAGATAAACAGCTGACGCTCGACCGCCGCTATCTCAGAATGGCTTCAATTTGGGCGGAAAATTCCTATTGTGTCCGCCGTAAAGTGGGCGCTATTCTCGTAAAGGACAAAATGATAATTTCCGACGGCTTCAACGGCACGCCTTCGGGGTTCGAGAATGTATGCGAGGACGACAACGACACCACAAAGCCTTACGTGCTCCATGCCGAGGCCAATGCCATCACCAAAGTGGCGCGCAGCAACAACTCCTCCGAAGGCTCGACGCTCTACATTACGGCATCGCCTTGCCTGGAATGTGCTAAATTGATTATCCAGTCGGGTATAAAACGAGTGGTCTTCAATGAGTTGTACAGAATCAGCGACGGTATCGACCTTCTTCGCCGCGCCGGAGTGGAAGTGGTTCAAGTGACAATTTGACACACAATCAAAACATGAAATCGCTGAAAAGATTATATCTGCTCACCCCGTTATTCTTGGCGGTAGCGTTGGCGTTGGGCGTATGGATTGGCTATGAGTGGCTTCGACCCTCCAAAAGCGACGACGCCACACAGAAGTTCCGTGAAATAATGTCGATCGTGGGACGCGAATATGTCGATGATGTCAACACCGACTCTATCCTCGACCTCGCGCTTCCCGACTTCCTCACCTATCTCGACCCACATTCAATCTACATTTCCGCCGCCGATTTCAATGCCGTGAACAATCAGCTTGAAGGCTCGTTCTCGGGAGTCGGCATTTCGTTTAATATGCTCACCGACACCATTAAAGTGATTGAGGTGATTTCGGGCGGACCGTCGGAAAAGGTGGGTATCCTTCCGGGCGACCGCATCATCACTATCGACGATTCGCTCGTGGCTGGGCAGAAAATCTCCGACGAGAACATTATCTCACGCCTGCGTGGACCGAAAGGCACAAAGGTGAAACTCGGAATCGAACGCGCCTCGGCAAAACGCCTTCTGAAGTTTGAGGTGACCCGCGACGACATCCCCATGACATCGATCGACGCTTCGTATATCATCGACGGAAATATCGGATATGTGCGCGTCAACAAATTCAGCCGCACCACCTACAACGAATTCTTGACTGCCCTCAACCGCTTGAGAAACAAAGGAGCGGAATCGTTCATCGTTGATCTTCGAGGCAACGGCGGCGGGCTTCTTGACGAGGCGGTGTTGATGGTGAATGAATTTCTTGAGCCTGGCAGCCCGATCGTATCGACGCGGGGACGCACCGAAAATTCGATTGCCCGTGCCGACGGTCTTGGCAACTTCCGGCGAGAACCCCTCGCCGTGATTATCGACGAGTTTTCAGCTTCGGCATCCGAAATTTTCGCCGGTGCGATTCAGGACAACGACCGTGGCGTGATTGTCGGACGGCGTTCGTTCGGCAAGGGTCTTGTGCAGCGCCAGACGGTCCTTTCCGACAGTTCGGCCATTCGCCTTACTGTTGCCCGCTATTACACACCTTCCGGCCGATGCATCCAGAAGAAATTCGTCCCTGGAAAGAGTATGGACTACGACGAGGAAATCTACCGCCGCTATCTCGACGGCGAGATGTTCAACATCGACAGCACCAAAATCGACAAAAACGAGATTTTCCACACCGTCGGCGGACGTGTGGTGTATGGCGGCGGTGGCATTCTCCCCGACATATTCGTGCCTTCCGACACTGCGGATGTCACCAATTACTATGTCAATGTGCTCAATGCCGGTTTGTTCCAAAAGTTCGCGCTTGATTTCAGCGATCTCAACCGCCAGCAGTTGTCGAAATACAAGGATGTCGATTCTCTGCTCGGTCAGTTGCCGTCCGACGCCATATTACTTCAGTCATTCGTCAACTATGCCGCCCAAAGGGGTATCAACCCAAGATGGTACTATATCAACCGCTCCTCGCGGCTGATCCTTACGCAGTTGCGCGCTCTTATCGCCCGCGACCTCCTAGGCGCTCCGGCCTATTATCAGGTGGTAAACGAAATTGACACGATGGTGTCGCGTGCGGTCGATGAACTCAAACAGAAAAAATAGTCCCGCCCTGACAAAGGGAGAATTGCGTAAAGGCGTAAAGTCGGTTATCGCTCAAATCGGCACGGACGAACGCATTCGCGCGGCGTTGACTGTTGCCGAGAGAATTGAGTCGCTCCCCGCTTTCCAGTCGGTCCGGAACATCATGCTTTATTCGTCGCTTCCCGACGAACTTCCCACCGACGAGATGATTCGCCGTTGGGAAGCCAGCCATCGTCTTTTTCTTCCCAAAGTTGTCGGCAACGAGATTGTTGTCGCCTGTTACGAGGCGACGGCATTGCGTCGAGGGAAGTATGGAATTATGGAGCCGGATAATGATAACTCAATCGATCCGAAGGTTTTGAACATGATTGTCGTGCCCGGGAGGGCATTCGATTTGTCGGGGAGGAGAGTGGGCCGCGGTGGCGGGTATTACGACCGTTTTCTTCAGCCGTTGGCGGCATTATCCGCTGATTCACGTCCTCTGCTTGTGGGCGTGGGCTTCCGATGCCAGATGTTCGACAGCCTTGCCGACGTGGCCGAGCCTCACGACATAAAAATGGATGTCGTAATCTCAGCCTGAATCTGCGATTGTCTGGCATGTCGGTGTAGTGCGCGACGTGGTCTCATGCTCCGAGCGCATATCGCATCCGAAGCAGTACTTATTCCTCTTTCCCTATAAGATTTTTGAGTTTGGATTCGGGTTAAAGTTTTCCTTCATCGGCATAGGAGTAATACCCGCGGTTTGAGGCTATTATGATGTGGTCGAGTAGATGGAGATTAAGCGTTTTTGCCCCTTCGGCCACTTGGCGCGTGAGGTTGTCGTCTTCGCCGCTTGGACGGTCGGTTCCCGACGGGTGGTTGTGGACTAAGATGATTCCTGTGGCATTGTGTTCGAGTGCGCCTTTGAAAAGGATGCGGATATCGACGATTGAGTTGGCAATTCCGCCCGACGATAAGCGGCTTTTTGCGACCACCCGGTGAGAGTGCGACAAGTATAATGCCCACACCTCTTCATGCGCGAGCATCTCAAGATGGCGGCGCATGATGGAGTATGCGTCAATAGATGAGCGGATTACGGGGTCATCGACCCATTGCTCGTCGCGACAACGGCATCCCAGCTCGATGGCGGCGGCGAGGGTGATGGCCTTAGCCGGCCCGATGCCTTTGATGGCGGTCAGTTCTTTGATCGATTTGCGGGCTATGTTGGCCAGGCGGTTGTCGTTTTCCTGGAGAATCTGTTGGCTTAATGAAATCACCGACATTCCCTGATAACCGCTGCCGAAAAGGAGCGCGAGAAGTTCGGCGTTTGAGAGTTTGTCAATGCCGTGCCGCATGGCTTTTTCGCGAGGGCGGTCGTCGCTGCTAAGGTCGGCGATCATAAACCCCTTGCTGTAGTTTTCTGATTTTTTATGTTCTTCAGCCATAGTTATTTGCCCTTACGAATTTCAACTTCTTCTTCAATGTTTCTTCCTCTGCCCAAAACGATTATCGTAAAGAACGCTTTGATAAAACCGCAGCCGTAACCGCCGAGTTGGATGATGCTTGCCGGCACTGCTTTCAAGGCTACAACCAGCGAGCGGGTGGAAATCCAAGCGGTGATGAAAATGGCGAGTATGTAGGCGGCGAGAGGCAGAATCCAAAGCCATGAATGGAAAATGGCGAGGAGGATAAGCGCTACCGAACCGACGACGAAAGCAGCCGGCAGCAGATGGACGATTTTTAGCGAGTCGGGATAGAGGAGTTTGAGGGTTATGCGCGACATTCCGAACACATACACTTGGCGGGCGAACTTGCGGAAATCCACGCGGCGTTTGTGATAGACGAAAGCGTCGCGGACGAGTCCGATGGAGAACCCCGCTTGACGGATGCGGGTTGACATATCGATGTCCTCTGAGAACATTTCGCGGAATCCGCCGACCGCTTCCCACACTTTGCGAGAGAATCCCATGTTGAATGTGCGAGGCGTGAATTTTTCGAGTTGCACTTTGCCGCCGCGTATTCCGCCGGTAGTCAGGAATGAGGTCATCGAGTAGTTGATGGCCTTTTGGGTGTCGGAAAACGACTCATGGGCGGCGTCGGGTCCGCCGAAGCTGTCGAGCGGATTTTCGTCGAGCCGCGCCGAGAGGGTGGCGAAATATTCGGGGGGGATGACGCAGTCGGAGTCGAACAGGATGAAATAGTCGCCTGAGGCGCGTTCCATTCCGTAGTTTCGGGCAATCGAGCGGCCTTCGTTCTCTTTGAAGAAATATTTCACGTCGATTTTGTCGGCATATTTATCGACAATTTCGCCGCAAGGTTCCGACGAGCCGTCCTCGACGATTATTGTTTCGAAGTTTTTGACCGTTTGTGCGCAAAGGCTTTTCAGGAGGTCATCCACCTCGTCGATGCGGTTATAGACTGGGATAATAATTGAAAAACGTGGCATATCGTTTGTGGTGTTGTTGTCAAGTGGGGAGAATCGTCAGCTCATGCGGGATTTATAGTCGTCGTAGGAGAACTGTCGGAGGTAACGGCATTGGCCGTCGCGACCGCAAAGAACGATCGCGGGATGTTGGATGCCGTTGAACATATTGGTTTTCACGGTGGTATAGTGGTTCATGTCTTCGAGGGTGAGCCGCTCGCCGATTTGAAGCGGGTGGTCGAAAGTCCAGTCGCCGACGAAATCGCCCGAAAGACAAGAATTGCCGCCGAGGCGGTAGGTGAAGCCTTTTGCGCCGTCGGGAAGGCTTTCGGCGATGGCTGGTTTGTAGGGCATTTCGAGGCAGTCGGGCATGTGGCAGGTGAACGACGCGTCGATGATTGCCGTTGTGACGCCCTGATTGGTGACCACATCCACCACCGACGTGATCAAGTCGCCGGTTTGCCAAGTGAACGCGCTTCCTGGCTCGAGAATTACATTCAGCCACGGATGGCGTGATTTGAAATCCTTCAGCAATGAAATCAGGTGGGCGGTGTCGTAGCCTTCGCGGGTCATAAGGTGTCCGCCGCCCATATTGACCCATTTCACCTGCGGAAGATATTGCCCGAATTGACTTTCAAAGGCTTTGAGCACCTTTTCGAGGTCGAACGACGTGGATTCGCAAAGGGCGTGGAAATGCAGACCCTCAATGCCTTCGGGCAGAGCCTTGCCGATTATGTCGGCGGTTACGCCGAACCGCGAACCCGGGAGGGCGGGGTTGTAGATGTCGGTGTCGATTACTGAGCATAGGGGATTAACGCGCAGTCCTGGCGACACATGTGGGCTGTGGCGTTCGACAACATCGCGGAAACGCTCGAACTGGCTCAACGAATTGAATGTGATATGCGACGAACCGTCGAGAAAGTCGCCGATTGTATCAGGAGTGTAAGCAGGACAGTAAGAGTGGACATTTCCGCCGAGCATCTCGTTGCCGAGGCGCATTTCGTTCAACGAGCTAGCTGTCGAGCCGGTGAAATACTCCGCGACGATGCCGAAAGTTTTCCAGAGGGCATTGGCCTTGAATGCCATGATGATTTCCACGTCGGCCGAGTCGGCCACCCATCGGATAAGGCTCAGGTTACGGCGCAACCGTTGCTCATAGACGACGTAAAAAGGCGTAGGTATTTCGTTTACGGTCATAGGATTCTGAATTTGGCGTATTTGAGGAGAAGCGTTTTAGTGTCGAGATTGTCGAATTTGACCGTAATGCGGTTGTCGGGCGATGCGGTGTCGATGTCGAGTATCGTGCCCTCTCCGAACCTTTGGTGTTCGATTCGGCAACCAACTGTCAAATCGTCGGCAGTGTGGAGCGAGAAGCCGGCGGAATTATTCGCGGCAGGCGATGCGGCGGGGTGAGGGGTGAGTGGTCGAGGGGAGAATGGCCGTTGGCTTGATGGATATTGTTTGCGGAGGGAGAAATGCGGGGGATTATCGCCGAATGTCGGACGGCTTACGCCGAAAGGCTTCCGTGGTTGGGCGGTAAACGCGGCCGCTATGGTCGATTTTGACTGGAAGTTGAGATATTCGGGGTCGATGTCGGAAATGAATCTCGAAGGGCGGTTGAACACCATTTGGCCGTTGCGGTAGCGCGAATCGGCGTAAGAAATCATGCAAAAGCGTTTGGCCCGTGTGATGGCCACATACATCAGACGGCGTTCCTCTTCGATTTCTTCTGGGGAATCTTTGGCCATGGCCGAGGGGAACAGGTCTTCTTCCAAGCCCACGATATACACGTTTGTAAATTCCAGCCCTTTTGCGGCATGGACGGTCATTAAGGTCACACGTCCTTGTCCGTCATCTTTGTTGGGGTCGTCGAAGTCGGTGGCGAGCGCCACTTCTGCGAGGAAATGGTCAATACCGACTTCATCCTCATGGCCGGTTTCTTGTTGGTCATCGACGAATTGGGCCGCTGCGGCTATAAGTTCGTTGATGTTGTCTTTCCGTGCCGCATTTTCAGAGTCTTTGCCGTCGCCAAGAGCGGCGATAAGGTTTGCGTCGTTTATGACAGTTTGGACAATGGTTTTGGCATCGTTACCGGCGATTCGCAAACGGATGAAGTCGGCCATCAGTTGTTTGAAAATGTCGATACGTGAGCGGGTTCCGCGGTTTATGTCCAATTCGTAGCGGTCGAGGTCGTTGATTACTGTCCAGATGCTTACATTGTTGGCTACGGCGGCGCGGTTGAGCTTGGCGAGGGTTGTGTCGCCAATTCCTCGGGCGGGGTAGTTGATAATCCGGCGCAGAGCCTCGTCGTCGTCGGGGTTCACGGTCAACCGCAGGTATGCTACGACATCTTTGATTTCTTTATGTTCATAGAAAGAAGTGCCGCCATATATTCTGTAGGGGATGCCGAGGCGTTTGTTGCCGTGGGTATCGCGTAGTCCGCCTGCGCTGAGTGCCTGTTCTAGTACACGCGACTGTGCGTTTGTGCGGTAAAGGATGGCGAAGTTGTCGTATGGCTCATGGTCGGCATAATGCCGTCGGGAAATATCGCCAGCCACTTTGTGGGCTTCCTCAATGTCGCTCGCCGACTTGATAACGCTGACAAGCTGTCCTTTGTCGTTCTCGGAAAAAATGTGCTTGCGTATTTGCCGGTTGTTTTTTTCGATGAGGGAGTTGGCGGCGGCGATGATGTTTTGTGTGGAACGGTAGTTTTGTTCGAGCTTAAAAGTGCGGAGTTCGGGAAAACTGCGTTCGAGTGAGAGTATGTTGCTAATGTTCGCGCCACGGAAGGAGTAGATGCTTTGCGCGTCGTCGCCGACCACGCAGAGGTGGGGGTTATCGACACACAATTGCTTGATGATCATGTGTTGGGCGAAGTTCGTGTCTTGATATTCATCGACGAGTATATAGCTGAAGAATTGCTGATAGTACTGTCGGATGTCGTTATTGTCGCGAAGAAGCACGTTGGTGTAAAAAAGAAGGTCGTCGAAATCCATCGCGTTGGCCACCCGGCAGCGATTGCGGTAGATGCGGTAGATTTCGTGGATGAGCGGGCGGTTTGACCGTGAGTCCATATCGACGAGGTCTTTTGTGGCGGCATATCTCTCCGGCGATACGAGGTCGTTTTTCGCCTTTGAAATGATTGCTTGTATAAGCGAGGGCTTATACACCTTGTCGTCGAGGGCCATTTCCTTGATGATTGCTTTGACGAGCGACAGGGAATTGCCTGTGTCGTAGATTGTGAAAGAGGATCGGAATCCTATTCGCTCGGCATCGCGGCGGAGCAGTCGTGCAAATATGGAGTGGAATGTGCCCATCCAGAGCCGAGAGGCTGTCCGTTCGCCGGTAAGGGCTGTGATCCGTTCGAGCATTTCCCGGGCGGCTTTGTTGGTGAATGTCAGGGCGAGGATTCGCCACGGCTCATATCCGTTGTTGAGCAAATGCACGATTTTATATGTCAGGACGCGCGTTTTTCCGCTGCCTGCGCCGGCGATGACAAGTTGCGGGCCATCGCAATATTCCACGGCGGCTCTTTGTTGCTGGTTGAGTTCAGAAAGGTAATTGTCCATGTTACCGCAAATTTAACGATTTTTGTCCGAATGCGAAAAGTTTTCCTTTTGTTTCGGCGGCTCGGCGTGATTTTTTTTGAATTTCGGTTGAAATAATTTTGTGGTTAAAATAATTGTTTATAACTTTGCAGTCGCAACAGGGCGATTTAGTGTAGTGGCCTAGCACGCCACCCTCTCACGGTGGAAACCCGGGTTCGATTCCCGGATTCGCTACTAAACGTTTCAGGCGGCTTTTGTGGAAGCTGGTTGAAACGTTTTTTTTATGATGATTTTTGGTCGAAAAAAGAAAAGGCATCGTCAAAACTCGAAAGGAACGGGAGATGACGTCGTGCCGTCGCCGTTGTTGACAAACAGGCGACCGTCGATAAGCAGTAGGTGTGTGCTGACGAAAATGGTCGATGCCGTTTCGCGGATAAAAGGCTCGAGGCTGACGGAGCCGTCGTCGGCAACGACGACGATGGTTCGTGTCAGTGTTTTGCCTTCTGAGGTCACGGAGAGGGGAAGAAACCGCTTCATTGACGGCGTTTGAGGCTATTGTTCCTGAAATGCTTTTCCTGCGTGGCCGGAGAATGGGGAGCCGCCGATGAAGGGCGCGACATCGGCCGCGACTCTTCGATTTTTACGTCTTTTCTGATTTGAGGCATTGACGTTGCCGCGTCGCGGGTGCCGTTCTCACGCTCAAGGCGCTCATCCTCAATTCTCGATTGTCGCTCGCGGCGGTCGAGGTTTTTGTCGATGATTACATCGGTGCTTCCGTCGGTTTTCTGTGTGGAAACGGTTTCGGAATTGTTGTCGAAACGAAGCGTGACTGAGCCGTCGTCGTCAACTGACTGCGTTATTTCCGGTTCGGGAATGTTGTCGGCGTCGGTGTGACGACGACGCACGAGGGAAATATCGCCAATCATCACACGCTCGTCGCCCACCGAACGCACATGAACGAACCCGAACACTTTTGATGGAATTTTGTCGGCCGCGGTGCGGAGCGTGAGCGTATGCCTGTCGGAAGCCGCATTGTCGCCTACCGTCAGGGCGAGGCCGTCGGATGAGGCGATGTCGAAGTCGGAGTTGCTGGATGTCGAACCGTAGGATGCGACAATTGCCCAACGAATAGGCCTGTTGTTGTTGAGGACCGACATGCTCCAGATGTAAACATCGCCGGGCTTCATGTTCGCATCGCGGTTGATGGTGAATGTGAGGTATTCCGATGCGGTCGATGATGAGAAGGCATAGACTTTCGGCTGTGTCCAAATATCAACCGAGTCGCCGTCAAACGAGGTCTGGACAGTCACTTCCGACGGCTTTAGCACTTCCTCTGCGCTGCCTTTGACCTTTTCTTCAGCTATGCGTTTTTCCAGCCGGGCGATAACCTCTTCATATACCTCTTGATATACGTCTATGTGGTGTCCATACCAGCTAATCGACCGGTCGTAGTCGTCTGACGACAAGCCGTGCTTGGCCAAAATCGACTGGCGGAGGACTTTTTTGACCGAATCGTTGTCGTATTCGCGGAAGTTCATCTCAATCACACTTTCGCCAATGTTGATATCGACAAGCAGGTCGGCCATGTCGCTTTTCGACAGCACTCCGTCGGGCGTTGACGAGCATCCTGCGGCTGCAAGGGCAAGAATAATTGCGGGTAGGATGCTGCGTAGAGCGCTCATCAGAGTGATGTCGGATGGCTAGATTCGGCGGTATCGGCTTCGTGGTCGCTGTTGGCTTTTCTGTCGCGCTTATCCTTCTCGTCGCTGTCGTTGGATGATGTCAGCGAGCGGTAGTAGAAAATAAGGATTGTGAGGATGCCGATTGTGATGGCTGCGTCGGCGATGTTGAACACGGGTTGGAAAAATTCGAATTCATTGCCTCCGACGAAAGGCATCCATTCTGGCCAAGTGAAGCTGAACAGCGGGAAATAGAGCATATCGACCACTTTGCCGAAGAACAGGGGCGCGTAGTTCCAGACTACTCCATAGAATACGCAGTCGATTATGTTCCCCACAGCCCCGGCAATAATCAAAGCTATGCAGACAATATAGCCCGTTTTTGCTGCGGGACGCCTGACAAGCCTGACAATGTAAACCGTCAGTAGGACGACGAGCACAATTCTGAACAGCGTAAGGAACAGTTTGCTGCCGAGCTCCATTCCGAAAGCCATTCCGTTGTTTTCGACGAAGGCGATGCGGAACCAGTCGAACACGACAATCTGTTCGCCCAGCTGAAGATTTGTTTTTACCCAAATCTTTAGCAGCTGGTCGAGCACAACGACAACAAGGCAAGCCGCAATGGCAGCAATGCCCTTCTTAATCGCGGGTTTCATCCTCTGATATCAACGCTTTTGTTTTGCCTCGATTGAGAGAGTGGCGTGGGGGACGGCACGCAGGCGCTCTTTCGGAATCAGTTTGCCCGTTTCGCGGCAGATGCCATAGGTCTTGTTTTCTATGCGAACGAGGGCTGCGTTGAGATTCTGGATGAATTTCATGAGGCGCTGGGCCTGGCGTCCGGCTTCTTCTTTGCCGAGCGTTCCGGCTCCTTCTTCGAGCACCTTGAATGTTGGCGACGTGTCGTTCGTGTCGTTGCCGTCGCTGTTGGTGACACTTGCGCGAAGCGATTCGTAGTCGTGCTTCGCTTGTGCGAGTTTCTCAAGAATCAATTCTTTGAATTCTTGGAGTTCCTCATCGGAATAGCGGTTTTTTTCTGCCATAGCGATATGTTTATTACTGGGTTAAACAATCTTGTCAATTGAAGCCTTCAGCGAGATTCCGTCAATGTCGAGAATTTCGGCGCTTTCGGGTAGAGAGTCGGCGAGGACGACGTTGTCGGCGAGTACTTGCGAGGCAATGTATTCTTTAAATGTCGAGATGGCGGCGTCGGTGTCGGGATTTTTCTCGAAGCGGAGCGAAATCTTGTCGGTGATGTCGTAATCGCGACTTTTGCGGATGTTCTGGATGCGGTTGACGATGTCGCGGGCGATTCCTTCACGGCGCAATTCGTCGGTGATGGTGATGTCGAGTGCCACGGTGAGGTTGCCGTCGTTGTTGACAAGCCAGCCCGGGATGTCCTCGGAGATGATTTCGACATCGTCGATTCCCACCACGGCGTCGGTGCCGTCGATTGAAAGTGTGATGTCGCCGTCGCGTTCGAGCGAGGCGATGCTTTTTTGGTCGAGTTCGCGGAGTGCCGCGCCGAGAGCCTTCATAATCTTTCCGTAGCGCGGGCCGAGACGCTTGAAGTCGGGTTTTACGCGCTTGACGATAATGCCGTTTTCGCCGTCGACGAATTTCACTTCCTTTACGTTCACTTCGCTGAGAATAAGCGGAAGGACTGCCTGAATGTCGGCGCGTTGTGATTCGTCGGCAACCGGTATCATTAGCTTTGACAGGGGTTGGCGCACCTTGATGTTGACCTTTCGGCGCAGTGCCAACACCATGGATGTGACCGTCTGGGCGATTGCCATTCGGCGTTCAAGTTCGGCGCTAATCAGGTTTTCGTCAGCCTCGGGGAATCGTGCGATATGGACTGAACCGCCATCATCGATTGTCCGCAAAGTGAGGTCGGTGTAAAGTTTGTCGGCGTAGAATGGGGCGAAAGGCGCGATGAGCTTGGCCACGGTGACAAGGCATGTGTGGAGCGTCTGATATGCGGCGAGTTTGTTCTCGGTCATTCCGCCGCCCCAGAAGCGTTTGCGGTTGAGGCGGATATACCAGTTGGAAAGGTTATCGCCCACGAAGTCATTGATGGCACGGGCGGCTCGTGTCGGTTCGTAGTCGTCGAGGGCTTCATCAACGGTCTTCGCAAGGCTGTTGAGAAGCGATAGAATCCAACGGTCGATTTCCTCGCGTCGTTCCATCGGCACTTGAGGCGTTTCGGGGTCGAATCCGTCAACATTGGCGTAGAGGGCGAAGAATGAGTAGGTGTTGTAGAGCGTCGAGAAAAGTTTGCGGTTTGCCTCCAAAACACCTGCCGGGTCGAAACGAATATTGTCCCATGGCGCGGAATTGGAAATCATATACCAGCGGAGTGGATCTGACCCGAATTTCTCGATTGCTTTGAAGGGATCGACTGCATTCCCATATCGTTTCGACATTTTTTCGCCCATTTTGTCAAGGACAAGGCCATTGGAAATGACGGCTTTGTAGGCCACGGAGTCGAACACCATCGTGGCGATGGCATGAAGCGTGAAGAACCATCCGCGAGTCTGGTCAACGCCCTCGGCGATGAAGTCGGCGGGGAAATAGTCACCTGAATCGATCAGTTCCTTGTTCTCAAATGGATAATGAAGCTGAGCGTAAGGCATGGAGCCGGAGTCGAACCACACGTCGATGAGGTCGGTTTCGCGTTTCATCGGTTTGCCCGATTTGCTGACGAGGACGATGTCATCGACATAAGGACGGTGAAGGTCGATTCTCTCGTAGTTTTCTTTCGAATAGTCGCCTACGACAAATCCTTTGTCTTTAAGCGGATTTGAGGCCATGATGCCGGCGGCAACGGCTTTTTCGATTTCGGCAAAGAGCATTGCGACGCTATCGATGCAGATTTCCTCGTCGCCGTCGTCGGTGCGCCATATCGGGAGGGGAGTGCCCCAGTAGCGGCTGCGTGAGAGGTTCCAGTCTTGAAGGTTTTCGAGCCATTTGCCAAATCGACCTGTGCCGGTGGATTGGGGCTTCCAATTGATGGTTTCGTTCAATTCCATCATCCGTTCGCGTGCGGCTGTTGAGCGGATAAACCAGCTGTCGAGGGGATAGTAGAGCACTGGCTTGTCGGTGCGCCAGCAGTGGGGGTAGTTGTGGACGTGTTTCTCTACCTTCAGAGCACGTCCGGCGAGCTTCAGACCGATCGACAGTTCCACATTAAGGTCTTCGGCGGCGTTGGCCGCATTCTCTTCGTATTTGCCGTCGATGGTGAATTGCGGGTCGAAAGCGTTCTTCACATATTTTCCGGCATATTTGGAGTATTCGCCGATGTTGACGAATCGACCGACAAATTCGGGGTTGCAGTCTTCAAGCAGGAAGTACTTGCCTGTGAAATCCACCATCGGCCGTGTCTCGCCTTTGATGTTGACCATATAGAGCGCCGGCACTCCCGCGGCTTTGGCCACGCGCGCGTCGTCGGCGCCGAAGGTTGGCGCTATGTGGACGATGCCGGTGCCGTCGTCGGTAGTGACGTAATCGCCTGGGATTACACGGAAAGCGGCTTCCGAACGGTCGGCATATTCGTTTTTGCCGGTCTGTTCGAGCGGTTTGACCCACGGGTAGAGTTGCTCGTATTTCATTCCTATGAGGTCGTTCCCTGAGAAGTGGCGGATGATTCTGTAAGGCACGATTTTATCGCCGGCGGCAAACGCCTCCATGGGGGCTGCGGCTCCTTCGGCCTTAAAGTAGGCTGAAACGCGGGCTTCGGCCATAACGACAGTGATTGGCTCGGCGGTGTAGGGGTTGTAGGTGCGGAGCGCGACATAATCGATTTTCGGACCCACGCATAAGGCGGTATTTGACGGAAGTGTCCACGGAGTGGTGGTCCAAGCGGCGAAATATGGCGTGCCCCAAGCCGACAGCTCTTCGCTCGGGTTTGTTATGCGGAACAGTGCCGTGGCTGTAGTGTCCTTGACATCACGGTAGCATCCGGGTTGGTTAAGCTCGTGAGTCGAAAGTCCGGTGCCGGCAGCCGGAGAATAGGGCTGGATTGTGTAGCCTTTGTAGAGGAATCCTTTCTTGTAAAGTTGCGCCAAAAGCCACCAAACGGTTTCGATATAGCGGTTGTCGTAGGTGATGTAGGGGTTGTCGAGATCCACCCAGTATCCCATGGCGTTTGTCAGGGTTGACCATTCTTTCGTGTATTTCATCACCTCGCGACGGCATGCCGCATTGTATTCGTCAACGGAGATTTTCTTGCCGATGTCTTCTTTGGTGATTCCGAGCGATTTCTCCACGCCGAGCTCTACTGGCAGGCCGTGGGTGTCCCAACCGGCTTTTCGCTTGACGTGGAACCCTTTCATCGTCTTGTATCGGCAGATTACGTCTTTGATGGTTCTTGCCATGACGTGGTGGATGCCGGGCATGCCGTTGGCCGATGGGGGACCCTCATAGAAAACGAACGATGGACTTCCTTCGCGAGTGGCCATGCTCTGTTCGAATAGTCCGGCCGTGTTCCATTGTTCAAGCACCTCTTCGTTGATTTCGGAGAGGTCGAATTTCGAATATTCGTTGAATTTCTTCATAATTGACAAGTTATCAGTTTTAGAACGTGAAAAAATGCCGTTGGCTTGATGCCATTGAGCGTATTCCCACATTGGTTTGCAAAGTTAAGAAATTTTGGTCGGATATTGTAATTTTCGGGCGACATTTTTCAAGGTGCTTTTCGGGTGTGTTTTTTTAGGAGTTTTATAAAGGGCTTTCTCAACTCCAATCAGCCACACGTTGGGTGTCGAAGAAGCTTCTATGTCTGTCGTAGCGGGTGTCGCATTGCGGAAAATAGGAACAGAAGTCGCATTTTCGTCATCAAAGCCTCAAAGCCCCGAAGCCTCAAAGCCCCGAAGCCCCGAAGCCTCAAATGTTCCTCTGCGAGGTAATGAACGTTTCTGGCGCTTTTCGACACCATTCATTTTTACCGGATATAATAGTTTTACTCAAGTTTCTAATGTAATAAAATGTTTAATCCAAAGTTCTACCCTTCAGTCACTTTGTGACAGGTTTTGCTTCGCACCTATTCGGCATCGCCTCAGCATAAGTCAAGCAAGCTTGACGTTCTGCGTTCGGCT